>NZ_CALPCV010000007.1:0-92143 GCF_943193095.1 Parasutterella muris
AAGCACTTTTCCTAATAAATTCATGCAATTATCAGAAATTTTCGCAGATATTATTCAGATTTTTTATTAATATCGTGCGTCGAACCTGGGTACTGACAGCGTCTATCGGCTGTACGTCAATAAAATTTCCTTTGGAATTGCTATACGTCAATCTATACGTCAATAAAAATTCCATTGGGAGCCGTTAATTGTCGGAAAGGTACAGCAGGGAAAAACCGCAAAGGCCTCGTACTTATTGGTCCGGGCAAAAAAATATCCGAGAGTCTTGGAGACTCTCGGATGGTAACTTGGTGGGGGCACAGGGATTCGAACCCGGGACCTACGGATTAAGAGTCCGCTGCTCTACCAACTGAGCTATACCCCCTATTTGGTGGGCTGTGCAGGACTCGAACCTGCGACCAATGGATTAAAAGTCCACTGCTCTACCAACTGAGCTAACAACCCTTTGTCGATCAAGACTTGCGTCTCAATCAATCGAGAAGTGAATACTACACACGTTTTTTTTAATCGTCAAATCAAGTGGACCCAATCCGAAACTGTTACCGTCGAGTAAGACATAAATTGTCGCACTAATTTTTAGAATAACTTCCAACAAGAAAATAATCTGAAATTGAAATCTGCCTTGTCAAATCTGATTTTTTCGCTACTATTACAGAACTTATGCGGCTTGAGCCGCCAAAATTTAGGAAGAATTAAATGGCTGAAAAGAAAAAAGTGAAACCGCCCGTAGAACAGATTGTTGATACGGATGCCCGCAAGAAAGCGCTCAAGGTCGCGTTGGATCAGATTACAAAGCAGTTTGGTAAGGACGCGATCCTAAATATGGGCGACGGTCCGGCCGAGCAGAACCTTGATGTCGTCTCCACCGGCTCTTTCACTCTGGATATGGCGCTTGGCGTCGGCGGTCTTCCCCGCGGACGTATTGTTGAGATTTACGGACCGGAATCTTCCGGTAAAACAACGCTGACGCTGCACATCCTTGCAGAAATGCAGAAACTTGGCGGAACCTGCGCGTTTATCGACGCCGAGCACGCTCTGGATATTAAATATGCTCAGGCGCTCGGCGTGCATATTGAAGATCTGCTCTTGTCTCAGCCGGACAGCGGAGAACAGGCTCTGGAAATCACAGATGCGTTGGTTCGTTCCGGAGCGGTTGACCTCGTCGTCATCGACTCTGTCGCAGCTCTTGTGCCCCGTTCTGAAATCGAAGGCGAAATGGGCGAAGCTCTCCCCGGTCTGCAGGCCAGACTGATGAGCCAGGCGCTGCGCAAGCTCACATCCAGTATTAAAAAATCCAACACACTCGTAGTCTTTATTAACCAGGTTCGTCAGAAGATCGGCATCACTTACGGTTCTCCCGAGACAACGACCGGCGGCAATGCGCTGAAGTTCTACGCCACGATCCGTATGGATATCCGCAGAATCGGCGGCATCAAGAAGGGCGACGAAGTACTCGGCAACGAGACACGCGTTAAAGTTGTGAAAAACAAAGTTGCGCCTCCCTTCAAACAGGCTGAGTTTGAAATCATCTACGGCGAAGGCATCTCCCGCGAAGGCGAAGTCATCGATCTCGGTACCGATATGGATATCTTCGGCAAGTCCGGCGCTTGGTACTCCTATCAGGGCAATAAGATTGGCCAAGGCAAGGCGGCTGCCAGAGAGTGGCTCAAAGAACATCCTGAAGAAATGAAGCTCATCGAAGATCAGATTCGCGCCAAGATCAGCGGTGAAAACGAAAAACATAAGAACGATCCGGTTACAGAGACTTCATCCGTGACCGAAGAGGTCTATGAAGACGCACCATGATGAGTGAGTCTGACGAGCGCAGACAGCAAATCAAATTCAAGGCGGTAGCGGCTCTTGCAGCAAAAGAGCGCTCTCGCCTTGGTCTTTTTAAGAAGCTGTCGGACCAATTTGAAGAGCCCGGAGATGCCGAACTGATTAATTCGGTACTCGATGAGCTTGAGAAACGTAAATATCTTTCAGACGAGCGCTTTGCAAAAAGCCAGGTCATGATCAAAAACTCACGCTTTGGCGATCAGAAGCTTCGCTGGGAACTTCGTAGACAAGGCGTGTCAAGCGAATTGGCTGATGAGGCAATTCGCGAAAACGAAGTGTCCGAACTGGATCGGGCAAGAGTTCTGTGGGAGCGCCGCTTTGGTGAGCCTCCTCAGGATCCGAAAGAAAGAGCCAGACAGGTTCGATTCCTCGCGTATCGGGGATTTTCTTTCAGAACAATCGAAAAGGTTCTTCGCTGTCGACTCGATGAAGAAGAGTAATGCCCGGCAATGCTTAGAGCGGCTCTGGGTTTATACTCGTAAGATTGCTTTAGGAACAATCTCACAATCTCTTTTTCATTTACGCCGATGAAAATTCATGAATATCAAGCGCGTCGTATTCTTCAGAATTTCGACGTGCCCGTTCCCGTTGCGGAAGTTGCCTCCAGTGCTGAAGAGGCAGAACAGATAGCTAAAGAAATCGGAGGCCGCGTTTGGGCTGTCAAGGCTCAGGTTCATGCGGGCGGCAGGGGAAAAGCGGGCGGCGTGAAGCTTGCCCGAAGCCTCGGGGACGTCTCCGCCCTGGCTTCCTCCTTAATCGGTTCCCGCCTTGTGACCAAACAAACCGGCGCGCACGGCGCTCCGGTCAGCAAGGTTCTGATTCAGGAAGGGCTTAATATCGCTCAGGAATTCTATGTTGGACTCCTGATTGACCGTCAGGCGCAAAAACCGATTCTCATCGCTTCTGCAGAGGGCGGAGTCGAGATCGAACGCGTTGCGGCCGAATCTCCTGAAAAAATTATCAACACCTATATCGATCCGGAAAGCGGACTGAGCAGAGAACAGGCGCTTGAAGTCGCCACTAAGCTCGGTGTGGAGCCGGCGGTTTGCCCGGAGTGCGCCGATGTTTTGGTGAAACTCTGGAACACGTTCAATTCAATGGACTGCTCGCTTCTGGAAATTAATCCGCTGATCGTAACTGCCGAACATAAGGTCTATCCGCTGGACGTGAAGATGACCTTTGATGACAACGCGCTGATGCGCCATCCGGAACTCGAAAGCCTGCACGATCCCGAACAGGAAGATCCGACGGAACTTACTGCGCATCAGGCCGGACTTCAGTACATTCAGCTTGACGGCAATATTGCGTGCTTGGTAAACGGCGCCGGCTTGGCCATGGCCACAATGGACACCATCAAGCTCTTCGGAGGCGAACCTGCCAACTTCCTTGATATTGGAGGCGGCGCCTCGGTTGAAAAGGTGACGGCCGCTTTCGAAATCATGCTCTCCCGCCCCGAAGTCAAGGTGATTTTGGTCAATATCTTCGGCGGCATTATGAAGTGCGACATTATCGCCGAGGGCATCGTTCAGGCCTGCCATAAAGTCAAACTGACGGTGCCGCTCGTCGTTCGCATGAAAGGAACGCACGAGGAACTTGGCAAACAGATTCTCAAAGACAGCGGACTGCCGATTCTTTCTGCCGAATCACTCGGCGAGGCAGCAAAACTTGCAGTAGAAAAGTCTCGGGAGTAAGCGATGAGTATTTTGGTTAATAAAGATTCCCGTGTGATTACTCAGGGTATGACCGGGAAAACCGGACAGTTCCATACACGTCTGTGCAGAGAGTACGGATTTGGCAAAGACTGCTTTGTGGGCGGCGTGAATCCGCGTAAAGCGGGCCAGGTATGGGAAGGTCTGCCGATTTTTGCCTCGGTGAAAGAGGCTAAAGAAGCTACCGGAGCAAACGTCTCCGTGATTTATGTTCCGCCCGCGGGCGCGGCTGCCGCAATTCAGGAAGCGAGCGACGCAGGAATCGAACTGATTATCTGCATCACGGAAGGAATTCCCGTTCTCGATATGGTCCGCGTTCGTGACCATATGAAGAAGACCGGCTCCAAATCACTGCTTCTCGGACCGAACTGCCCGGGCGTCATGACGCCGGGAGAAATTAATGTTGGCATTATGCCTGAGCACATCCATCGCAAGGGTCATATCGGTGTGGTTTCCCGCTCCGGAACTCTGACATACGAAGCGGTTGCGCAGCTTACCGCGCTCGGTTACGGACAGTCCACCGCCATCGGTATCGGCGGCGATCCGATTAACGGAATCAAGCACATCGACGCGCTCAAACTGTTCAATGACGATCCAGATACAGAGGCCGTGGTCATGATCGGAGAGATCGGCGGAAGCGACGAAGAGACCGCCGCAGAATGGGCGCGTGACAATATGAAGAAGCCCGTAGTGGGCTTTATTGCCGGTGTGACAGCGCCAGCGGGTAAGAGAATGGGGCATGCGGGCGCCATTATCTCGGGCGGCAGGGGAACAGCCGAAGGCAAACTCGCGGCGCTGGAAGCCTGCGGGATTCGTACGACGCGCAATCCCTCCGAGATCGGCGAGCTTCTTAAATCTGTGCTGACATCCGTCAAGGAGTAATTTATTTTGGAAACATTGATTGTCTGGTTTAACGAAATACACTGGGTCGCCGTTCTTCAGATCATTATGATTGACATCCTGCTTGGCGGAGACAACGCCGTGGTCATTGCATTGGCCTGCAGAGATTTGGATCCACATCTGAGACGGAAAGGGATTTTCTACGGCGCGGGCGGTGCGATTGCGCTTCGAGTGATTCTGATCGCGTTTGCCGTGACGATCATGACGATCCCATACCTGAAGTTCTGCGGCGGACTCCTTCTTCTTTGGATCGGTATCAAACTGATCGTTCCTCATGACGAAGGAGATCAGGAGGTACACGCAAGTAAAAAACTTTGGGGCGCGGTTAAGACAATTATTATCGCCGATCTGGTGATGAGTATCGACAATGTCATCGCGATCGCAGGCGCAGCCGAACAGGCACCAGGGCATCATCAGATGGCGCTGGTTATTTTCGGTCTGCTTGTCAGTGTTCCGTTTATTCTCGGCGGAAGCCAGTTTATCTTGAAAATTCTGGATCGCTTCCCGATCATTGTGTATGCGGGTGGCGCGCTGCTCGGCTGGATTGCCGGCACGCTGATGGTAGACGATCCGGGAATTTCTCCGCATTTCCCGAATCTGCCGGAGCTTCACATGGAGGGTGGAATCGCGGGAATTGTGTTCGTTCTCGGGGTTGCGCTGCTGATTAAGTTCTTCAAGAGTCGCAAGTCATCTTAAGGCATTTACTTAAAAAAAGAGGCGGTGATCTGTTCACCGCCTTTTCCTTTATGCGCAGGAGGAAATAATGGCGCCTCCGAGACAGACATCACCGTCATAAAGTACGGCGCTTTGTCCCGGTGTTACCGCCCACATGGGTTCTTCGGAAGCGAGCATCAGGCTTTCGCTGTCGGCCGATAAAATTTCACAGGCCTGATCCGGCATGCGGTAGCGCGTTTTCAGCCCGAGCTTTGTTCCGGCAAGCGGGGCTGAGCCGCTGATCCAGTTGGGACGAGTCGCCGTCAGCGTGTAAGACTTGAGCCAGGGATGATCATGTCCCTGAACAATGTAGAGCGTGTTATCCGGAATATCTTTGCGGGCAACAAACCAAGGTTCACCGTTTCCTTCTTTAGAGCCGCCTACGCCGATGCCTTTTCTCTGGCCGATGGTGTAGTAGGAAAGACCGATGTGTTCCCCGACGACCTTCCCGTCAGCGGTTTTCATCGGACCGGGTTTGTTGGCAAGATAGCGGTGCAGGAATTCGCGGAAAGGTCTCTCTCCGATAAAGCAGATACCCGTGCTGTCTTTTTTACGTGCGTTGGGCAGGCCGATTTCTTCAGCGATTCTGCGGACTTCCGTCTTGCAAAGCTCTCCTACCGGGAAAATGCTTTTGGAGAGCTGATACTGATTCAGACGATTAAGGAAGTAGCTTTGATCCTTGGCCGGATCAAGCCCCTTTAACAGTTTGAACAGACCGTTGTCTTCCGTAACACGTGCATAGTGGCCGGTCGCGATTTTGTCCGCGCCAAGCCGCAGAGCGTGGTCAAGGAAGGCCTTGAATTTGATTTCGGAGTTGCACAGCACGTCAGGATTCGGCGTGCGTCCTGCCTCGTACTCACTGAGGAACTCGGAAAACACGCGTTCCTTATATTCCTTGGCAAAGTTGACTGCTTCAATATCAATGCCGATCACATCGGCGACGGCCGTCGCATCAATCAGATCCTGACGGGAGGAACAGTATTCGCCGTCATCATCGTCTTCCCAGTTTTTCATGAAGAGGCCGATGACTTCATAGCCCTGCTGCTTGAGCAGGTACGCGCTGACCGCAGAGTCGACTCCGCCGGACAGCCCGACGACAACAGTTTTTGTGCTCACTTATAACTCCTTTTTGAGCTCCTAATTTTAGCCAACTCAAAGCGGTGTCGGACGATTTAGTTGTGACAGAACGGGTCAAAGAAAGGATTAAAAACAATTGATTGGGAAGCGATAGTTGACGCAGTAATAGAATGACGTATTGTTTAAGCCTGAGTCGTAAAGAAGGAGACCGCATGCCAGAATTTGTGTACACCGAAAACAAAAAATCACAGATTTTTTTAAATGATTTCGGCATTGAAATTCCCATCATCGGGCTTCCCGGCTTTGGCTGGGGAACTCCTGAGCTGACAGCCGCAGTCTCTAACGCCGGAGGTCTCGGTGTTTTAAATGTCGGATTCATGAATGAAGACGAGATTGAGAAATCGGTCGCAGCGGTTCGCAAACTGACCGATCGGCCCTTTGCAGCCATGCTGTTCCCGCCGAAAAAAACACTTTTGGACAGTCGGAAACTAAAGCTTCTGTATATGGCGCTTTCTCCGCTTCGCGAGGATTTGGGACTTGAGACAAGCGCTGAAACACTGCAGCTTCCTGATTTTGACCGGCAGTTCAAGAAAATTATTGACCTGAGAGTGCCTGCGGTCGGGCTTCGTTTGGGTGGTCTTCGCGAACCTTACATGGAGGAGCTGGAAAGGTGCTGTATGCCGGTCTTTGGACTTGCTTCAAATTTGCGCGACGCCAAAGTTCTGGTCTCTAGCGGGGTGAAGGCGGTCGTTGCGGTTTCGTGGGCTGAAGGCGGACTGCTTTCTTATGAAGAAGTTCCGGCTTACGGTGCGGAAGTGGATTCTCTTGCGTTGTGGCCTGAGTGCGCACGAGCCTTGAAAGTTCCGGTTATCGCGGCGGGCTCTGTAATGACCGAGGCGCATGCAGAGGCGGCAAAACTTTTTGGCTGCGCGGGCCTCATGCTCACAGATGCGCTGCTGTGCGCAGATGAGTCACCGCTTCCGGAAGCCTGGCGCACGAAGCTCCGCTACACAACGGACGCTTCAACTGAAATGTCCTCTGTTTATTTGGGACGTCCCTCCCGATTCCTTGCCAACGGTCTCTCTCGCACGATTCAGGAAAACGAACTTCCGGTTCTTGATTTCCCGTTCCAGTATTTTGCGCTCAGGGATATTTTTGATTCAGCGCTGAAGCAGAACCGAATTGATCTTGCTTATCTGGAAATCGGTCAGAACGCCTTCCGGGTCCAAAGCCTTCCGGTTCAGAGTATCGTAGAAGCTTTTACGGACTACTGGACACGTTAAATGAAGAAGAATCAGGCCCTGGTTGTTGTTGATGTGCAGAATGATTTTTTGGAGAAGGGAGCGCTTCCTGTCCCGGCTGCAAGTGAGGTTGTTCCCGTTATTAATAAGATTGCTCCACTGTTTGACACCGTAGTTTTTACTCAGGACTGGCATCCTCAAAACCATATTTCTTTTGCTTCTCAGCATGAGGGCGGCCGCGTTTATGAGCTCGTTGACGTATCTTACGGGAAACAGGTTTTATGGCCGGATCACTGCGTTCAGGAAACGGTCGGATCTGAGCTTGCCCCGGGACTCGATACAAGTAGGTGTGCCCTTAATATAAAAAAAGGAACCAATCCCGAGCTTGATAGCTATTCAGCCTTTATTGAAGCAGATCGAAGTACTCTCACAGGTCTTGCCGAGCAGCTGAAGGAGCGGGGAATTGACGAGGTGTTTGTCTGCGGTCTTGCGACGGATTTCTGTGTTTATTGGTCGGCTTTGGACGCGGTAAAGCTCGGTTTCAAGACGAATCTCGTGGAAGACGCCTGCCGCGGCATCGATATTGACGGCTCGATTCAAAAAGCGATCGAGGACATGAAAGCGCGCGGCATTCATATCCTCACATCCGCAGAGCTTAGCTGATCAGAAGAAGAGCTTCATCAGAAGCGGTGTCAGAGCCGGCGCGAGCAGCGCGGTTGTCAAGCCGGTTAATCCGATCGCGAGACTTGCGTAGGCGCCGGCGTCCGCATCGATCTGGAATGCTCTGGACGTGCCCATGCCGTGCGCTGAGAGCCCAAGCGCGAAGCCCTGAGCGGCTGCACCGTTAATATTTAGGAACTTGAAGAGCGGGCCCGCGGTGATAGAGCCGAGTACGCCGGTTAGAACCACAAGAGCGGCTGAAAGCGCAGGCAGACCGCCGAGCTTTTCTGCTACCGACATGGCGATCGGAGTGGTTACGCTCTTAGGCGCAAGACTGATGATCGTTTCCGGTGACGCGCCAAGTGCGCCTGCAATCAGTACGGTCGATACGATTGCTGTAAAAGCGCCCGCAAATAATCCGAGGATAACCGGAAGCCAGTTTTTAGCCAGCTGAATTCTTAGGTCGTACAGAGGAATAGCCAGTGCAACGGTCGTCGGCCCTAAAAGAAAATGAATAAACTGCGCACCTTGGAAATACGTCTGGTAGGGCGTTTTTGTCGCAAGCAGCAGCGAGACAACCAGAATGATCGACACCGCCACGGGATTGAGCAAAGAATTCCAATTGCTCCAGGCGTAAAGCTTCTGCGCAATCAGATAGGCAAGCAGCGTGACCGTGAGCCACAGCAGTGACGAGGTCGAAAGCGAAGCCCAGATTTCATTGACTTCATTCATGGCACGGCTCCTCAGATTTACGTATCCTGCGTTTCTCAAGCCAAATTCCGGAATATTTGATCACAAGTCCGGTAACCGCAATCGTAAGGATGGTGCTGAGCACCAGTGAGACACCAATCGGCAGCGCTTCATTTTTGATTCGCTCAAAGTGAAGGATGATGCCGACGCCGGCAGGGACAAAGAGTACGGCGAGGTAAGAAATCAGTACGAGCGAAATCGGTCGGGCATATGCGGCGAGTTTATCGTAGCTGATGAGTGCGATCAGAAGCAGGAACATTCCGAGAACAGGACCGGGTACGGGCAAATGGAAATACATTTCTGCCACATTCCCAAGAATCTGGAATATTAGAAGCAACACTAAACCGGCAATCATGATGAAAAAAATTATGGGTGAAAAGGAGGAGTCATAATTTATGACTAATTTTTTCAAAAAAAAGAAAAACGAGTACTTTTTTTCTCAAAATGGAAAATATGTTCGGTGTTAACTCGAATATAAAGAGATAGGGCGGTTCATTAGAATTTTTCAAAATCATTCGGCTAACAGCCGCTTTACTATCTAAGGAGTTCTAATGAGCGTACTTGAGTCTTATATGAAGGATCTTGCAGAATTGGTCAACTTGGACTGCGGATCCCACAACGTCGCCGGTGTTACCAAAGTCGCAGAAATCATGAAAAAGCACTTTGAATCGATCGGATTCAAAGCTGAGCTGGTTGATCTTGGTCCGGGAGCTGGAAACGGCATGTTCGCCTGCAATAAGCCTGACGCGGATCATTACGACGTTCTGTTCAATGCGCACATGGACACAGTCTTCCCTGACGGTGAAGCCGCAGCTCGTCCCCTTACCGTAAAAGGCGACAGAGCCTATGGTCCCGGCTGCAGCGACTGCAAGAGCGGTGTTCTGGCTATTTACTACGCACTCAAAGCCGCTCGTCCGGAAGATCTTGAAAGACTTTCCATCGCTGTTGCGCTGAATCCGGATGAAGAAACCGGTTCCCGTGCTTCGAGCGCCTGGCTCAGAGGCATTGCCGCCAAGTCTTCCCGCGCTCTGGTTTTTGAAGCCGCTCGCGAAGGCGGTCAGCTGGTTCGCTCCAGAAAGGGTTCTTCCAACTACGTTGTCACATTCAAGGGCGTTTCTTCTCACGCCGGCAATGCTCCGTATCGCGGTGCTAACGCCAATATCGCCGCCATGCGCTTTGCTCTGGCTGCCGCAGGCCTGGCTGATGTAGAAAAAGGCACAACAGTGAACCCCGGTGTTATCGAAGGCGGAAAAGCTCCGAACATTATTTCCGACTGCTGCGTCGTCAAACTGGACACCCGTTATTGGAACAATGAAGACGACAAGGCTCTTCATGAAGGTATCATGAAGCTTGCTGATGCGGTTTGGGCTCCGCGCGTAACTCAGACCATTGAACGCGTCAGCCACAGCAACTCCATGCCGCTTTCCGAAGCAACTAAGGAACTCGTTGCTCAGATCACTGAAGCCGCCAAGCTGGAAGGCTTTGACATTGACTGGGTTGACGCGGGCGGTGCTTCCGACGGCAACCACATGGCTGAAGCCGGTCTGCCCGTTATTGACGGATGCGGCCCTGCCGGCGGTGAATTCCACTGCGATCGCGAATTCCTTCGTATCGATACGATTGAAGAACGCATTCGCATGATCACTCGCTTCCTGACGCTGATCTAATCGATCTTTCTTCTCTGCCTGAGCTGCCGTTCTCTTTAAGAGCCGGCGGCTCTTTCGCATTTTCAGCGCCTAAATTTAGGATCGCGGCGGAATTCTCTCGGAAAGAGGCCGATAATGGCAGGAATCGAAAAGGAGCAGTTATGAAATTTGAACTGGAAAACGAAGAATATATTCGTCTTGGAGATCTTCTGAAAGCGGCCGGTGTGCTTCAGACGGGAGGCGAAGCCAAGCAGGTGATTCAAGCCGGAGAGGTAAAAGTGGACGGAGCCGTGCGTACGGAACGCGGCGCCAAAATCCGAGCCGGACAGATCGTGACTTACGCCGGCAAAGAGATTCAGGTTGAGGCTAAAGCCTAATCTTTTGCAATTCTCGGCGAAAACAAAAAAAGCCTCTTGCGAGGCTGGCAGCTGCTTTCGTTCCATCAGCAAACAGAACTCGGGCCACTCGGATCTTGTACTTTGCGCGTCAGGCAACAGCGACAGCTCTGACAATGCCGCAGCGCATTCTCAGAGCTTTTATGCTGCTTTGACTTTAATAATTACTTGCGCTTGTTCTGAGGCGCTGCAGGCGGACGTCCTTCAATATGACGGAATGTGATGCGTCCTTTGGTCATATCGTAGGGAGAAATTTCAAGAGAAACTTTATCGCCGGCGAGAATGCGAATGTGATGTTTGCGCATTTTACCGTTAGTGTAAGCGATAAGTTCATAGCCGTTGTCGAGTTGAACGCGATAGCGGGCGTCTGGGAGCACTTCTGTAACAGTTGCGCTGGCTTCAATCAGGTCTTCTTTTGCCATATAAATGTAAATGAGTTCCTTTGTTTTTTCAGAACTGAGTTTTAAACGCTGTGATTCTACCTTAGGCGGGGCGCAAGATTCTGATTAATTGCTAGATAACCGCCGATACTGGGTAACAAAAATCGATTTATGCCGCTTCAGATTGTTAAGAATGTGGCATCAGGATTGTGTTTAAGCGTAATTTGCTACAATCGGAACTTCGAAAAAATAACGAATCGCCCCGGGAAACGGCCGGGCCTTGGAGTCAGCCATGAAGAATATCCTGATTGTTTACTATTCTCGTATGGGCCATACTGCCCGTATCGTCCGCCGTATCGCTGAACAGCTTGAAGCAAAGGGCGATTCTGTCGAACTCATGCCGGTGGCCGAAGCGCTGCGCGAAGGTGTGGACTGGGACAAGCATGATTTTGTTCTCTGCGGTTTCCCGGTCGTTTACGGCACCTATCATCCGAACGTTTATGAGTTTGTCCGCAATAACTGCACGCGTCTTGACCACAAACCCAACGCAATGTTCAATGTGACGGTGGTCGCGCGCACGCCTTTTAAAGCAACGGTGGAAGGCAACCGCTACATGCAGAACTTCCTGAACCGCTCTCCGTGGCGCCCTCGTGATCTGAAGTGCTTTGCCGGCAAGATCGACTATCCCAACCTGAATTTCTTTGATAAGAAATGCATTCAGCTCATTATGAAGATCACAAACGGGCCGACCGATCCGTCCATGTGCATCGACTTTACCGATTGGGATGACGTCAAAGCTTATGCGGCTCATATCCACGAGCTTGCAAATCAAGCCTAAGGTCACGTTTTTTAGACTGTTTTTATCACAGCTAACCCGCTAAAATTAGCGGGTTAAGATTTTTTTGGGAAGAGCAAAAAATGACAGATGCTCAGCAATATCCGTGGCTGAGGAATTACCCGGAAGGGGTCCCGGCCGAGATTAATCCCGATATCTACGAGTCTCTTGTGGATTTCCAGGAAAAAATGTGTGAGGAGTACGCCACTGCTCCGGCGTTTTCAAATCTGGGCTCCAACATGAGCTATCGGGACTTTGGTGCGAAGGTCACGGCGCTTGCCGCGTATCTGCAGTCTCTCCCGGGCGTCGAGCAGGGCGACCGAGTCGCGCTGATGATGCCGAATTTGTTCCAGTATCCGGTGGCTTTATTTGCCGTACTGAAAGCCGGACTGATTGTTGTGAACGTCAATCCGCTCTACACAAGCCGTGAGCTTGGCGGAGTACTGAAGGATTCGGAAGCGAAAGTTCTGATCATCATCGAGAACTTTGCCAAGACCTTTGAGAGAATCCAGAAGGAAACTTCGGTCGAGCATGTGATCACGACTCAGGTTGGCGACCTGCTCCCGACTCCTAAGCGCATGCTGGTCAACTTCATGGTGAAGCGTGTCAAGAAGATGGTGCCAGAATTCCATCTCGAGCATGCGGTTACGTTTACCGAAGCGCTTGCAAAAGGCGCCTCTCTGGAATACAAGAAACCCAAGATTGATCGCTATGACATCGCGCTTCTGCAGTACACGGGCGGCACAACCGGCGTCTCTAAGGGCGCCATGCTGACACACCGCAATGTGCTGGCCAATCTGCAGCAGACCGGTATTTGGATTTCTTCCGACTTCAAGAAGGCAAGTGAAGTCGTGATGACAGCGCTTCCGCTTTACCATATCTTTTCACTTACAGCGATGTGCAGCTTCATGCAGTGGGGCGCCCGTATGGTGCTTATCACGAATCCCCGCGACATGAAGGGCCTCGTTAAAGAATGCGCAAAGCAGCACTTCACTGTTATTTGCGGCGTCAACACGCTCTTTAACGGACTGCTGAACACGCCGGGCTTTGATCAGGTTGATTTCTCCATGCTGAAGCTCACTGTCGGCGGCGGAACTCAGGTGCAGAAAACCGTGGCAGAGCGCTGGAAGAATGTGACAGGAGGAGCTATCAGCGAGGCTTACGGTTTAACGGAAGCTTCTCCGGGTGTGGCCGCAAATCCGCTGAACACCCCGTGGAACGGCTCAGTCGGCTTTCCGTTCCCCTCAACGATCGTGACCATCCGAGGCGAAGGATTTAAGGATCTCGGGCAGTGGACAACTCCGCAGGAGATTGAGGAGCACACCGGCGAAATCTGTGTCAAAGGTCCGCAGGTCATGCGCGGCTACTGGAATCGCCCAGAAGAAACGGCCGCCACGCTGCGCGACGGCTGGCTGCGTACCGGAGATATCGGCAATATGGACAGCAACGGCCGTATTACGATTACCGACCGTCAGAAGGACATGATTCTGGTTTCCGGATTCAATGTTTATCCGAATGAGGTCGAAGCGGTGCTGCAGAGCATGCCGGAAATTCTTGAGTGCGGCGTCGTGGGTGTGCCGAGCGAAAAATCCGGTGAAATGGTCAAGGCTGTGATCGTTAAGAAAGATCCGTCCCTGACGGCGGATCAGGTTAAAGCTTACTGCCGCCAAAACCTGACCGGTTACAAGATGCCGCGTGAAATCGTATTCGTGGAATCGATCCCGAAGACACCTGTCGGCAAGATTCTGCGCAGAGAACTTAAAGATATCGTGAATCCGAAGAGTGAATAAACTCTGATCGCGCACAAAAGAGGCCCGCTTCACCGCGGGTTTTCTTTTATTCGGAGTCTTTAATGAGCTGCAGGCCTACTGGTTCAGGATAAATTGCGAAGCGATAGGGTGTTTTTTTTCAAACGCGGCCTAGGCTAGAGAATAAAAATAAGGGTTTATGCGATGGGGGATTGAGCAATTTTTGCTCTCCTGATATTGTTTGATCTCAAATAGATTTGCAATGAAGTATGAACGGGCAATGAACATGGACGCTCGTTCATACCGCTTTTATCTTTACCCAAGGAGAATTCTATGTCCTGGACCGTGTGGGCGGCCGTCGTTGTGGTTATCGCAACGGTTTATGCCCTGATTAAACGATATGAAACACGTCTTGTCCTTCTGACATCCGGTTTCGTAATGGCTTTTATTTCACTTCAGCCGATGGTGGCTTTTAAGCAGTTTGATAAGTCGATGACCAACGGCAGTCTGATCATCGCTATCTGTTCAGCGCTCGGCTTTGCGGCTGTGATCTCACTGACAAAGTGCGACGTGCATTTAGTGAGTCTTCTGATGAAGCCGCTCAAAAGATTGGGTGTCTTTCTTCTGCCCTCATGCATGATCGTCACCAGCGTGATCTCGACAGCGATCCCTTCGATGGCAGGCCTTTCGGCGGCGGTCGGTCCGACCATGATTCCGATCATGATTCGCTCCGGTTTCAAACCGGCGATTGCCGCTGCGGCAGTCGGCGGCTGCATGATGCCCGCCTACCTCAACCCCGGTGTTTCTCACAATCCGTTCATCTCTAAACTTGCCTCGATGGAGATTATGCAGTTTATCGGCGCGCATGCGGTGACAACGGTCACGTTAGGCGCGATCAGTATTCTCATCATTACGATTACGTGCTTCGCTTACGGCGACTTTAAGAAAAACGACACCGCAGTTAAAGAAGCCGTGGAAGAGGCAAGCAATGAGATTGCCCGTCCGAATATTTTCTTTGCGATTGCTCCGCTGGTTCCGGTGGTTCTTCTTGTCTGCGCTTCGCTTTGGGCCCCTCAGCTCAAGATGTCGGTGGCGACCGCGATGCTGATCGGAACGTTCTACGCGCTTGCTGTCACACGTTCCAACCCTGAGGAAGTCACAAAGAAATTCTTTGCGGGCATGGGCAACGGTTACGCCAAGATTCTCGGCATCATTATCGCAGCGGGTGTATTTGCGGCAGGTTTACGTGCCGCTGGCGTCATTGACGTTTTTGTTCAGTATCTGACCCATACCAATGAAGTGGCGAAAATCGGCGGTGCCTTCGGCCCGTTTATTTTGGCCGTGCTGACCGGCTCCGGCGACGCAGCGGCGTTCGCTTTCAACGAAGCGGTGACTCCCCATGCTCCGACATTCGGTATGACGATTGACGGACTCGGGTATATCGCCATGATGGCGGCCGGTATCGGCAGACAGGCTTCTCCGCTTGCAGGCGGCATCATTCTTCTGTCCGGCATTGCCGGCGTCTCTCCGGTGGAGGTTGTGAAGCGCACGGCACCCGCGGCTGTCGTCATGGTTATTTGCCTCTACTTCTTGGTTTAAGGAGCTCTTGATTTATGAAGAATATTCCTCAGGTCAATGAGAAAGTTCTGGAATTCGTTCAAACAGTCGCCAAGGAGCCTGCAGTAGCGGACGCGCTGAAACTTATCGCCGATCAGACGGAAATAGCGATGCAGGAACAAATCGAGCTCTGCGAAATAGAAGCGCCGACTTTTCATGAAGAAAAGCGCGCGGCTTCTGTAGCGGAGCGTATGAAACGCTATGGACTGTCTAACGTTCATATTGACGAAATCGGCAATGTGATTGGGGTTCGCAAAGGCAGTGGAAACGGCCCTGTACTTGCGCTTGGAGCGCACATGGACAGCGTTTTCCCGGCCGGTACCGACGTTAAGGTTCGGCAGGAAGGCAATATTTACCGCGCGCCGGGAATCGGCGACAACTGCTCCGGACTGCGGGCGATTCTGCAGGTGCTTCGTGCGCTTGAAACTCAGAAGATCGAAACGGTCGGAGACATCTGGTTTGTCGGAACTGTGGGCGAGGAAGGAAACGGCGATATCCGCGGCTCTAAGCATTTATGTGCCAACAATAAGCTTGACGGCTTCATCGCAGTTGACAGCACCGACGTCGGCCGTGTTCTTTACGGCGCGGTTGGCTCTCATCGCTGGCGCCTTTCGATTGACGGCCCCGGAGGACATTCCTTTGCCGAATTCGGCAAAGCGCCGAGCGCGATTCACGCGGTGTGCCGTGCCGGCGACAAGGTCGCGGATATTCAGGTTCCTGCAGATCCGAAAACAACCTTCACTATCGGCACCATTAAAGGCGGAACAACCGTGAACACCATTGCCGCGCACTGTGAGGTTGATGTGGATATCCGCAGCGTCTCCAATGAGGAGCTTCTGCGCGTTGAAGCGGAAATTCTCAGCGCCTTTGAAGGAGCGGTTAAAGCGGAAAACGCTCGCTGGGGCGTGACCGATGAGACTAAGAAGCTCAGACTGACAAAAACTCAGATCGGTAATCGACCGGGCGGCATGCGTCCGCATGATTGTCCGGTTCTTCAGGCCGCACGCAGCGCTCAGAAAGTTCTGGGTATTGAACTGACTAATTACGGCATGTCTTCAACCGATGCGAATGCCCCTATGAGTCGGAATATTCCGGCCACATGTCTTTGCTCAGGCGGTAAGGGTATCGGAGCGCACACTGTCAACGAATATTTCGTTATGGAGCATGCGGAGCTTGGGCCGCAGCTGATTATGCTGGCTGCACTCTCGCTTGCTGGTACGAAGAACACAGAGCCGCTTTTGTAAGCAGTCACTTTTTTCCCAAGGCCCCCGCTCTCTTAATGCGGGGGTTTTTTGTCTGGTTGTAACGGAAGGAGGTTATAAGGATTGCATACTTACCTATGCTTAGGTCTATTGGGTCGAAGCTCCGTGCAGAGCAGGAAAGACAACGAACACAAGAGATAGGAAATACTTTTGTGTTCATTTATCGATACAAGAAAGCTATTTAATATCTAAGGGAAAACCCTTGAATATAAAAATAAAATACTTCTCTGAATGAATGTTCATTCAGAAAATCGTCTAGAATCTTTAAGTCTCATTAGTAAGCAAAAATAAATTGAGGATCCCATGATTTTTCAGAAGGTAAAAACCATAACGGTAGTCTCTGTTTTGGCGCTGGCCGCATTAACGGGATGCGACGACCAGAAGAAGGGCGGCGCCCCTGCCAACGCTATGGTCCCTCAGGTATCGGTGGTTGAAATTCAGCCTGATACAAGGGCGCAAACCACAATTCTTCAAGGAAGAACAGCTCCTTTCCTTGTTGCTGAAGTTCGTCCTCAGGTTTCAGGCATTCTGCAAAAGCGTCTGTTTAAAGAGGGCGAGGAAGTCAAAGAAGGCCAACCGCTTTATCAGATTGATCCGGCGGTTTATAAGGCTGCAGTCGAAAGCGCAAAAGCTGAAGTTGAAAGAGCCAAATCTTTGGTCATGCAGACTCGCAATAGTGCGAATCGCTATGCGCAGCTTGTTAAGACTGAAGCAGTGAGCAAACAGATGAACGAGGATGCTCAGGCAGCCTACAAGCAGGCGCAGGCTTCTTTGCTCGCTGCCCAGGCTCAGCTTAAGAATGCTGAGATTAACTTCGGCTATACCACGATCACTTCACCGATTACCGGAAAGATCGGTCGTTCTCTTGTGACGCCCGGCGCACTTTTGAGCGGCTATCAGGCCAACAACATGGCAGTCGTTCAGACGCTTGACCCGATTTATGTCGATGTCAATGAATCGAGCCGTGATCTTCTGAAGCTGAAGAAAGAGATTGCCGAGGGCCGCATCAAAGTGAATGAAGGTGCCATTCCCGTCTCTCTGACTCTTGAAGACGGAAGTGTCTATCCTCTTGAAGGCAAACTTGAACTTTCAGAAGTTTCTGTTGATGAAGGTACCGGAACAATCACACTCAGAGCGGTTTTTCCGAACCCTAATCAGACACTGCTCCCCGGTATGTATGTTCGCACGAAGCTTCCGCAGGGTCTGCGTGAAAATGCGATTTTTGTTCCGCAACGCGCAGTGCTTCGTGAATCCAACGGCTCTCCTTACGTCTATGTTGTTCAGGACGGAAAGATCGCCATTAAGAAAATTAAGACAATTAAGACTGAAGGTACTGACTGGCTTCTGGAAAGCGGACTGGAGCCCGGCGACAAGGTCGTCATAGAAGGCCTGCAGCGCATTCGCCCCGGAGTTCCGGTCAACATCGTTCCGACTATGGCCGAACAGGCAGCTCAGCAACAGAAGAAGTAACCGCAGGGTAGCAAGATGGCAAAGTTTTTTATTAATCGTCCGATTTTTGCTTGGGTGATTGCAATTGTGATCATGCTTGCCGGCACACTCTCGATTCTAAATTTGCCGGTTTCCATGTATCCGCAGATTGCTCCGCCTCAGGTGAGTATTTCCGCAACCTATCCGGGTGCATCTGCCAAGACTATTGAAGATACTGTCGTTCAGATTATTGAACAGAAGATGACCGGTCTTGACGGGTATCTGTACATGAGCTCAACCAGTGAGTCGAGCGGAAGAATCAATATTACGCTGACTTTCGCTGCCGGAACCAATCCCGATATGGCTCAGGTTCAGGTGCAGAACCGATTGGCGCAGGCACAGTCCTCGCTGCCGGAAGTGGTCCAGCGACTTGGTATTACCGTTATCAAGACGACCGCGAGCTTTCTGAAAGTTGTCGGTCTGACGTCTAAGAGCGGCAAGGTTTCTGAAGCCGAACTCGGCGACTATTTGGTCTCGCGAGTGCAGGAGCCGCTGAGTCGTGTTGAAGGTGTCGGTGAAGTTCAGGTGTTTGGTTCGGCCTTTGCGATGCGTATCTGGCTGAATCCGGAAAAGCTCTATGAATACGGATTGACACCGTCGGATGTGACAGCCGCGATTCAGGCACAAAACGTTCAGATTTCTTCCGGTCAGGTGGGCGGTCTGCCAGCTGCCAAAGGGACGGAACTGAACGCGACCATTACTTCGAGTTCGCTCCTAGAGACGCCTGAGCAGTTTGGCAATATTTTTCTGAAGACTCAGTCGAGTGGAGCTCAGGTATTCCTGAAGGATGTCGCCCGAATTGAAAAAGGCCCGCAGATGTACGAGGCGACAGCCTTTTTTAACGGTAAACCTTCTTCAGCTATCGCAATTAAGCTTGCTTCCGGCGCAAATGCTTTGAGAACTTCCGAGCTCGTCGACGAGAAGATGAAAGAGCTCTCGCAGTACTTCCCGCAGGACTACGAATACATTATTCCGTTTGACACTACTCCGTTCGTTCGTATCTCCATTAAGGGCGTGATTCAGACGCTGATGGAAGCGATTGTGCTGGTGGTTCTGGTTATGTATCTTTTCCTTCAGAACTTCCGCGCGACACTTATTCCGACGATTGCTGTGCCGGTGGTTGTACTTGGTACGTTCGGTGTACTCGGAGCTATGGGCTACTCGATCAACATGCTGACGATGTTCGCCATGGTGCTCGCGATCGGTCTGTTGGTAGATGATGCGATTGTTGTGGTGGAAAATGTTGAGCGTGTGATGGATGAAGAGCGTCTCTCGCCGCATGACGCAACAGAAAAATCAATGAAGCAGATCACGGGTGCGCTGGTCGGTATTGCGATGGTGCTTTCTGCCGTGTTCGTTCCGATGGCCTTCTTTGGAGGCTCTACCGGTGTCATTTACCGTCAATTCTCTGTCACGATCGTGGCGGCAATGGGTTTGTCTGTACTAGTTGCTCTGACGCTGACTCCGGCTCTGTGCGCGACAATTCTTCGTCCGATTAAGCACGATAAAAAACAAACAGGTTTCTTCGGCTGGTTCAATCGCGTGTTTAATTCCGGCGCGCAGTCCGCGACACATGCCGTCGGCTACATGACCAGCCGATGGAAGCGTTTCATTGTGATTTACGGTGTCATTATTGCGGGCGTGGTTTTTGGCTTTTTAAAGATTCCGACTGCATTTATGCCGGATGAGGATCAAGGTTCTTTGATGGTTCAGATTACGCTTCCGGAAGGATCGACTCGCGAACAGACTCTTCCGGTCATTGAGCGAATGCAGAATTACATGCTGACGCAAGAGAAGGAAAATGTGGAAAGCGTGATGACGGTCGCAGGCTTTAGTTTGGCCGGTATGGGCCAGAATTCTGCCATGGCCTTTGTCAAACTGAAGGACTGGAGCGAGCGTAAGCGTCCGGACCAGAAGGCTCAGGCTATTGCCGCACGTGCCAATCGTACGCTGATGAGCTGGAAAGACTCCTTCGCGTTTGGTTTTGCGCTTCCGCCGGTTCCCGAGCTTGGTATGGCTGACGGTTTTGACCTTTATTTGCAGGATCTGGGGGGCGCCGGTCATGCCGCTCTGATGGATGCCAGAAATCAGATGTTGGGTATGGCTCAGCAGAATCCGCTGCTCTATAACGTGCGTCCGAACGGTAAGGAAGATGCGCCGCAGTTACAGCTCAATATTGACTTCAGCAAAGCCGCGGCGCTTGGAGTGAGCGTTTCCGCTGTCAATAGCGCGCTTTCTACGGCTTGGGGTTCGACTTACGTTAATGACTTCTATGACAACGGCCGTATTAAGCAGGTTTATGTTCAGGGCGACGCCGATTATCGTCAGAGACCCGAGGATTTAGACAAGTGGTATGTGCGCAATGATCAGGGCAAGATGGTTCCGTTCTCCGCTTTCAGTTCTGCTGAGTGGAAGTTCGGTTCCTCCAAACTTGAACGTTTCAACGGGTTAGGTGCAGTGAACATCCAGGGCGCGCCCGCTGCAGGATTTACGACCGGTCAGGCAATGCTGGCGATGGAAGAGATCGCCAAGAGTCTGCCTTACGGATTCGGACTTGCCTGGAACGGCATTTCTTTCCAGGAACGTCAGGCCGGAGCTCAGGCCGGAGCGCTTTACGCACTGTCTATTTTGATCGTGTTCCTCTGCTTGGCCGCGCTTTATGAAAGCTGGTCAATTCCGATTGCGGTCATTATGGTGGTGCCGCTCGGT
The DNA here is from genome assembly GCF_943193095.1 of Parasutterella muris. Lineage (NCBI taxonomy): Bacteria > Pseudomonadati > Pseudomonadota > Betaproteobacteria > Burkholderiales > Sutterellaceae > Parasutterella > Parasutterella muris. The sequence goes on from NZ_CALPCV010000007.1 coordinate 20,971, forward strand.
GTTATTGGAGCGCTTGGTATGACCGGCGCATTCGGAATGAATAACGATATTTACTTCCAGGTTGGTCTTTTGACAACAATCGGTTTGGTTAGTAAGAACGCGATTTTGATTGTGGAGTTTGCTAAAGAGCTCCATGAGAAAGGCATGTCGATCGTAGAGGCAGCAGCTCAGGCCGTTAAGCTCAGACTTCGACCGATTCTGATGACCTCTCTTGCGTTCGGTCTCGGCGTTCTTCCGCTTGCTAAAGCGGCTGGCGCAGGTTCAGGTGCGCAGAACGCGATCGGTATCGGTGTTCTCGGCGGTATGCTTACGGGTACTTTCCTGTGTATTTTCTTCGTACCGCTTTTCTACGTATTGATTATTAAACTGTTTGGCGACAAGACGCATAAACCTCAGACCGACGGAGAATCCAAATGAGAATCATAAAAGTTACAACATTGGCTTGCGCAGTTCTGCTTGCGTCGGGCTGTACGATGGCGCCCAAGTATGAGCGTCCCGAAGCGCCGGTTGCTCAAACGTTCCCGAGCGGAGATGCGTATGCCGATGTTGAAAAAACGGCTGCGCCGCTGCCGCTTTGGGAGGATTTCATTACTAATCCCAAGGCTCGCCAGGTTGTTCGCCTCGCGCTTGAAAACAACCGAGATCTTCGTGTTGCGCTGTTCAATGTTGAAAAGGCCTATGCCGCTTACGGCATTCAGCGCGCACAGCTTCTTCCGTCAGTTGCGGGCGGTTTAAACGAGACGGCGGGAAGAACTCCTCGTTCTGTTTCTGCGACTGGATCCGGCTATGTTTCTCACACCTATCAGGCCAATCTTTCATCCACCGCTTGGGAGCTTGATCTCTTCGGTCGAGTAAGGAGTCTCTCTGAAGCGGCATTACAGAGCTACTTTGCTGTAGAGGAAAACAGAAGTGCTGCACAAAATACGCTGATTGCCTCTGTGGCTAACGCTTGGATTAACCTTGGCGCGCAGAAGGAGCTTTTACGTCTGCAGAAGATTACGCTTGAGAGTCAGGAAAAGAGCTATAAGCTGATGGAGCAGAGTCACCGTCTAGGCGCAAGCTCGCTTCTTGAACTCGAGCAGGCCAAAACAACGGTTGCGACCGCAAGAGCAGCGGTCGCAAGCTACGAGCGCACAGTGGCTCAAGCGAGAAATGCATTGAATCTTCTCGTAGGCGCTGATGTGCCAGCGATGTTGGAGCCGGAAAAGCTCGAAGATGCGACGAACTTCGGAGCGATAGCTCCAGAAGGACTCTCAAGTGACATTCTTCTCAATCGACCAGATATTCGTGCGGCGGAAAATAATTTGAAAGCAGCAAATGCCAACATTGGCGCAGCTCGTGCAAACTTTTTTCCGAGAATTTCTCTGACGGCGGGCATCGGTTCCACGTCTCGTCATCTGAGTGATTTATTTGATGCCGGTACAGGTCTTTGGACATTTGCGCCTTCAATTTCACTTCCGATCTTTACGGGCGGAGCGAACTTGTCTACGTTGCGCCAGGCTGAAGCTCAGCAGAAGATCATGGTCGCGACTTACGAGCAGACCATTCAGCAGGCCTTTGCCGAAGTTAGTGACGCGCTTGCGACAGTAGGTACCGTGAAACAGCAGACTGCTGCGTTAAAAGATTTGGTGACGGCGACAGAACGCGCCTATACGCTATCTCAGAACCGTTACAAGAACGGTCTTGACGGATTCCTGACGGTTCTTGAAAGTCAGCGTCAGATGGTTGCAGCACAGACTAATTTCATCAGCGCTGAGTCTATGCGCCTGAGCAGCGGCATCAATCTTTACCGTGCGCTCGGAGGCGGAGCTGTTCGTGAAGAACAGACCGTCGCGGCAGCTTCTGTGAAGGGAGAGTCTTAATGGGCAGCCCTCTCAACTTAACACGTCAGGATGAGAAAAGACTGAAAATTCTCGCGGCTGCGGAGGAGACCTTTTTAGAAAAAGGTTTCCACGCTGCGAGCATGAGCGACATTGCTCGTAAAGCAGGCATCAGCACGCCGCATTTATATAACTTTTATGAGAATAAAGCGGCGATTGCGTTGTCAGTTCAGGAAAAGATGGCTGAAGAGACCTTCACGCTTTTGACCGGAGCAATGAATTCTGAACCGGAAGAGCAGGAAAAGTTTATCAAGCACCTGCTTGATCCTCGTCGAGCCTCGCTGACTCTGACGATGATGACGGAAGCGACTAGAAATCCTGTTGTCATGGAGCGTGTCGTTGAAAACGGCGAGAAACTCATGACTCAGCTTAGGGAGCACTATCACATTAAAGAGGATGACGAGGATCGACTTTTCCGTCTTGAGGTGTCGATGAGGCTGTTTCTTGGAATCAGCATTGGCAGCGTTTTTTGCGGAATCGTCGAAGGGGGAAAGCTTCGTAATATTCTTATGGAAATCAATCGTTGGCTCGTAGATAATAAATCTGAGACTAATTGTTTAAATGGTGAGGAGAAAACGAATGCTGTCTAGTCAGGAGCTCGTCCAATTTCGTCGTGATCTTCACTCCTATCCGGAGACCGGATGGTGTGAATTTGTGACAACTTTCAAGGTTGTCCAAAAATTGAGATCGTTTGGAATTGAACCTAAGTTTGGCCGTCAGATTATTAATCCGGAGTTTGTTGCAGGCCGCAATGAAAAGGCTGTAGAAGCGGCACAGAAGGCAGCGCTTGACAAAGGCGTTTCCGCAGAATTTCTGGAGCAGATGGGCGGTTATACAGGCGTACTTGCAACGATTGAAACTGGCCGTCCCGGCCCCGTACTTGCCGTTCGATTCGATATGGACTGTGTGGACGTACAGGAAGCTCTGGAAGCAGGCCATAGACCGTTTGATGAAGGCTGGGCCAGCACCAACCCGGGCCACATGCATTCCTGTGGGCATGATGGTCACACAACGATGGGTATCGGCCTTTGTTCTTGGCTTGTTGAGAACAAGGATAAGTTGTGCGGTACGATCAAGGTTCTTTTCCAGCCTGCGGAAGAGGGTGTAAGAGGTGCTCGGCCGGTTGCTGAATCAGGTGTCCTGGATGACGCGGATTACTTTTTCGGTAACCACTTGGGATTTAATCTGCCCACCGGCACGATTTCACCTGAGCCCGGACTTTTTCTAGCTTCTACCAAGCTGGATGCGGAGTTCGTTGGTTTAGCCGCACATTCAGGTGCGGACCCGCACAAAGGAAAGAATGCGCTTTTGGCTGCCGCAACTGCTGCATTAGCGGTACATGGTATCATTCGACCGGTTCAGGAAACAACTGCGCTGAACGTGGGGACGCTGCATGCTGGTCAAGGCCGCAACGTGGTTGCGCCGAATGCTTTTATGCAGCTTGAGGTTCGCGGGGAAACCGAAGAAGTCAACAGCTACATGCGTGAGGAAGCTATTCGCAAGATCAAAGCGAGCGCAGATATGTATGACTGCGAGGTGAAGATCGTTAAGGCCGGAGAAGCGACCGAATTTAAACCGGATCGTAAAGCCATTGATTTGGTTTACGAAGCGGCGATTCCGGTTGTCGGCGAAGAGATGATTAAGAAGATGGATCTGAAGCTTGGCAGCGAAGACTGTACGATTCTGCTTCGCAGAGTTCAGCAGAGGGGCGGAGTCGGTACGTTCATCATCTTTGGATGCGAGACCAAAGCAGGACATCATCAGAGGCTCTTTGACTTTGACGAGCGGGTTCTGGATATTGCAGTGTCCTTCTATAAGAATCTGGTACCGATGATTTGCGGTTTTAAATAGACTACTTATTTAAACCATAGCAAGAAGCCTTGTTCTTTGCGGAGCAAGGCTTCTTCTATATTCTCGTATTAGCGGTTGCGGTCCCTGCGGTCTTTAACCGCATGTGCGAGAGACTCAACTGCTTTAACCGTGTCGTCCCATCCAAGGCAGGCGTCCGTAATAGACTGACCGTAAACCAGTTCCTGTTCTTTGCCTTTGACGAGAGGCTGGTTGCCTTCGACAAGATTAGACTCGAGCATAACGCCCATGATGTGGCAGCTGCCGGAAGAAATTTGCCGGCAGATATCCTGTACGACGGCCAGCTGTTCCTTATGTTTCTTATGGCTGTTGGAGTGGCTTGCATCGATCATGACGGAGGGTCTCAGTCCTGCAGCCTGAAGTTTTTCGCAGCACTCGGACACGCTCTTTTCGTCGTAATTGGTTGTTTTACCGCCGCGAAGAATCACGTGGCAGTCTTCATTTCCGCCCGTAACGACAATAGCGGAGTGGCCTCCCTTGGTTACAGAAAGGAAAACATGCTCATGGGAAGCGGCATTAATCGCGTCGATAGCAATTTTCACGTTGCCATCGGTTCCGTTTTTGAATCCCACCGGGCAGGAAAGGCCGCTGGCGAGTTCGCGGTGTACTTGGCTTTCTGTTGTTCTTGCTCCGATCGCGCCCCAGGAGATTAAGTCAGCGATGTACTGAGGCGTGATCATGTCGAGGTATTCGGTGCCTGCGGGGACGCCGAGTTCGTTGATATCGAGCAGCAGCTCCCGCGCAACGCGCAGTCCGTGGTTGATGTGGTAGCTGCAGTCCAGGTCCGGGTCGTTGATCAGGCCTTTCCAACCGATTGTGGTTCTCGGTTTTTCGAAATATACGCGCATGATGATTTCGAGATCATCAGCAAACTGTCTGCGAAGGTCGACGAGTTTTTCTGTATATTCGACCGCCGCTTTCGGGTCATGGATTGAGCACGGACCAACGATGACTAGCAGGCGGTCGTCCAAGCCGTGAATGATTTCATGGCCCGCGGTACGGGCAAGGTGTACGGTTGTTGAAGCAAGCTGTCCGCAGGGAAATTCTCTGATCAGGTAAGAAGGTGGAGTAAGTTCTCTTATTTCTTTGATTCTGACGTCATCGGTATTGAAAGCCATTATTTATTCTCCGTTTATCCGCGATATCCGAGGTTGGCAATAAAAAACCGCCGGGACCTTTTGGTACGGCGGTTAAGTTTAAGTGACTCCTGATTATGCGTGCAGAGTATCCTTTTCCGCCGACAGCGAAAAATAAAAGCTAAAGTAATAAAAGAAAAACTGTGCTGCACGCATGATTCAGTATTCAATGATTGAAAAATGATTGATATAGATAAAATTTACTTCAAAAATTGCTGTTATGCGGAATTATTTGCAGACTTTTTTAAAGACATATCGTTTCCCCTACAGTCGGAGGAAACAGATTTATGACTAGAATAAATGCTTGGGGGGAGTTTTCTGTAGCGCTAATTGGCAGGATCAGGGAAGAAAATTAAGAGAGGGGTGAGTTACTGGTTTGGGTGAGATATCCTCGCTAACTTTATTTGTGAGTATGTGTTTTTTAGAAACGAATCATCAGGGACGGAAATCGAGAGATACCTTCGAGAATGAAATTTCTTATTGCGTGTTTATATGTAGCCTATAATTTTTAGTTGAAATATGAAGGTAGATTTTTATAATAAGTCATACAAAATAAAGAAACCTCGAGGATAAAATGTCTAGAATGCAACCCCCCCCCTATATAGGATCCCAACGGAAATATAACAACAATCCCCATAGCAATCATAGATTAGGCTTCGGTAGCTTTGGCCATTTTTTGTTGACTGGGAAAAAATCTCATCATTCTATACATCCCCTCGCAATAGCTGTACTTGCGACGTGTGGTTTGGCTGTCACTGCTCCGAATGTGATTGATCCAGTTTTTGCCGCGGACTGGGACGGTACTAATCCCGATGTGCTCCAAATCGTTACTCCCAATCTGGGTGACGTTCACTCCGTCGTCAAGGACGTCGGAACTACTGGGGATCGTTACGATTTGGACACTGGCAACCATAACTGGTTGTGGACAGTGCAGGGAACGGAGGTTGAGAATCCGCAACTTGAAATAATTGTCAAGGATGTTGTAACAGACACGCAGAATGAGAATAAATTCTCTGACACCTATGGTAAAACTAAGGCATTATGGATTACAGCAAGTTTACAAACGATTTTAACTGACACTAAATATGAGAATTATGGGCAGTACATGACGTTAGCAAACGCAACGTCGGCAGGGCCAAATTACAGTTCAACAACAAACAAATCTAGTGTAATTCTTAATTTTAAGAAAGGGTCTGCTATTCTGGCTAAAGTATATGGCGCTAGAAATGATCTTGGCGGAGGAACTTCGCTAGATGGTTACGATGTGGACGCGGGTAATGCGAACGATAACTCTGTTGTCGTGAATATGGCTGAGAGTTCGAAGTTCTATGCGAAATTAGTTTTTGGGGGTCGATCTTCCCAGCTTGATTGTGTTCAGAATGTAGTACATGCAGGGTTTGAGACAAATCGCAATTCCGTTCAAATCAATGGCACTATTGTAGAGGGGGGTGCGCGAACCCTAGAAACGAATAATGCATCTTTGGGTTTGGTCATTACGAAGGGAATTTTTGGTGCCGAGGGATACCAGGCAAATAACAATCGAGTAAATCTGAATAATGTTGCCGTAGTAGCAGGGATGGCAGATGCGCGTAAGCTGGGCTTGGTAGGCGGCCGTGGGCTCTATTACTACCGAATTAATTCAACTGATACCGGTGAATATAAAGAAGTCGTTTACGGATCAGATGAATTTTACAAAGATGATGGGGATAGGTCTGGTCAAAGGGTTTCTGCTATCGCGAATAACAACATAGTTACTATAAAAAATAGTTATTTAGGTTATTATGTTGACGCAAAAAACAACGATATGTCGTGGCACGATTATCCCGATGAAGAAGGCTCTGGCGTCGGTTTTAGTGTGTACGGAGGTTGGTCTACAGGTGTTGCAGCTGACAACATAGTTGCAGCAGAAGGCTCAGTAATTAATGGCAATGTCATTGGAGGCCTGGAATTTCAGGATCAGCTCAAGATTCAAGAAGAGGATGGTGTATATCAATTCAGAGATCTGCATACTAATCTGGTTTCATTGAAAGATACGACAATTAAAGCTGGAGCCATATACGGCACTACAACGGCGGAGGGTGAGTTACAACCAGATAGTGCCACAAGTTATTATCAGACGAACTCTCTTAATGAGAAGACAACACAGGCAGTCAATCGTAGGCGGGGTGCTGCGTATATTGCCGGAGATGTTGAAGCTGATTCCGCATATGTTCGGTATATCACTTTTGGACAGTATGTAGACACTAAGGCTTTGGATGGAACTTTTGATGTTTTCCGAAACTATTATCCTGGTTCAAACACTGAAGGGGTTGACGGAGTAGGAATTCCATTGGATGAAGATCCACTTGAAAAGGCAACTCGTCGTTTTGCAGAGGATGCGAAAGAAAGTATCCATCTTGGTCAACAGGTTGCTGGTTCCTACCTTATCAATAGGAAAGGATATCATTCCAGCTTAAAAGCGACTGATAGCTCTCAAAGTAATGTTACAGATAAGCTGCACAACTTCTGGGTAGGCGCTTACGCAAATTTATCAGATGGAATCTCTGGGGACGGGAAATCTTTTAATACAAAGGTAAGTCTGTTTAATAAAGATGACGGAAGCGTTAATCATGGTTATGTAGGCGGAGAATTATCTCTTCTGACTCATGACGACGGCATGTGGTATAGCTACGTCACCGATACTAGTGTTGGGGGTGAAGTTTCCAACCACAGACCGGCATTAATGCACCAGTTTAGGTATCACTACCAAGGTCTTGTACTTTATTTAGGTATGAACGATGGTAGTGGTGACGTCCCGGCGGTCCAAATTTCTTTTGATGAAATTGCTAACTTCAGGGAGAGTCAGGGACAAAACACCAACGCATTTGGAAACACTTTTGTCGGAATTATCAAAGATGGCATTGTGTATCAAAAAGTGTCAGTAGAAGATGGCGATAGCTCCGTCAAAGCGAGTGAAATGACGTTTGACGTCCCGTTTACAATCTATCAAAGCAAGCCAAAAGACAAAGCTTCGGAGGAGACAGTGCCTGTCGCTGTTGCAAAAGCTACTTATGGCTTCTATAAATATCTACATTTTGACGGGCACGACGGTGTACTCGATGACGGGACAATAGGTAAGGTTTCAGATCTGGGAACGGAAGCAGGTATCGGGCTAAAGTACTGGCTAAAGAGCCTGGATATTACTAAGGGCGAAAGTCTTGTTTTGAACGGTTGGAATAAAGAGGTTGATCCCAATGGTCTCGTTATTGAAAATTTCGAGTCAGGAGATACCTCAAAACCCAAGCAGGAACTCTTTACTTTATCAGCTGAACTTACTGGTGAGGGAGGTGTCACTATCGCAAAGGACTCTACGGTGATTATCGGTAGTCCTAATACTATTTACAATATTGATACTGAAAAAACAGACACTAAACCAAAAGTTCCCGGAGAGGGAAAAGCGCTTTATGAAGTCGTATACAAGACACCTCAGCCAAACTCCTACACAGGGGCTACGATAGTCTCAGAAGGTGCGATGCTGGTTCTCGGTATCGATGGAGCTTTAGGGAAAAATGATACTAAATATACCTCACAACTTCATATAGGCTCTCCTGAAGCAGGTACTAAACCTGCAAACGTATATCTGCAGGGGCATGTACAGACAGTAGGTGCCTTGCAGGTTCAAGCGGGATCAGTGCTTGACTTTAACCAAGCTGCTGCGATTTCATTTGGAGAAACTGATCCAGACGAATATCAGGCGAATATGGGCTCAACAGGCGGGGAACTTACAGTCAAGAATCAAGCTGGTAGTGTAGTGAGTAACGATAATATTGCCGGCAGTCTTAAGGGCAGTGCTTCTTCGAAACTGACATTTATCGACAGAGCATCTTATATTCGATCTAATAACCCAGATTTCAGTGGCACAGTTGAGCTGAAATCTTCGAGTATCTATCTTACTTCTCCGGAAGCTTTGATTGGCGCAGCCGTTCATGTAGATAAAGATTCTTCTTTGTATTTTGATATTACGAAGAATGTAGGCGCGCGAGCAAGTGCTTTAGGTGCCGCAGAGAAAGTCGTTGATGAAAATATTTATACGGCATCTATAAAGACAATTGCGAATAACGGATCTGTGTATTTGTCTCATCAGGTCAGAGGAGATGCTGCAATACCGTTGAATGTTTCGTTAAATAAGGTTCATATAGGTACTTACACCGGAGGATCAGATTCAAAATTGTTCTATCAAGGTTTTGTACAAGGGTTGATGAACTCTGATGTTGACGTAGTTTATGCGGATACGGCCTCTGGTAAGTCAACCGTTTACTTTACCAATGAACAGGGGGGATTTGGAGCGCTCAATAATTCGAGAGGAGAGTATGTTGGTAAAGACGGGATTCTGATTTTCGAGGTTAAGGATCCAGTTGCGAAAGTCACGCTTTCTTTTCCGGCGGAAAAAGGAGAAGTTCTCAGAGTGGTCGCCAGAGATAATGAAAAATTTGTATGGGGATATCATCTTGTGGAACAAGGAGAAGATGGTAACGACTGGTACCTGGTGAATAGCCACGAGGATCTAAAGCCTAAAGATGACCTGCGCCCCGAGGGCGGGGCCTATATGGCTAACTCTCAGTCTTGGGCGAAGATGCATATGCGTCTGCATGATCGATTCGGTCAGGCTTATTACCTTGATCCGTTCGATGGCAAGGAAAAACCAGCGGCGGCTTGGGTTCGTCAGGTCGGAAGTCATTCTCACTTTAAGTCCGGCGGCGGAGCAAGCAAGACACATGCCCGCACTGCAGTTACTCAGATCGGCTCGGACTTGATTCGCAATGAGATTAACGAGGACTGGAAGTACATTGGCGGCGTCTTTGCAGGCGGTCTGTATCACAGAGCTGATACGAGAACATTTGATGTTGCTAAATCACGATCAGACGGTTATGCGACCGGTATCTACGGAACCCTTTATACAGGCAACAGTCCGGATGATGGCTTTTATGTAGACACATGGCTGCTGTACGGTCGCTATGACAACAAGCTGTGGGGCGGGATGACGTCGACGTTTGATTACAAGTCTCATGGCTGGGTTTGGTCGGTGGAAAGTGGGTACACGATTCCTATTGGCGAATCCGGCACAAAGGATTTCAATAAGGTGATTTGGACCTTCCAGCCAGAAGTACAGTTGGTGTGGGACGGAGTTAAAGCCAAAGACGGCTATGATTCAACCGATACTAAGTACAAGCAGCTTGGTAAGGACAATGTGTCGATTAGAGTTGGCGCAAGAGTTCACGGTAATTACATGAACAAAGGTCTTGGATTCATCGAAGGGAACTGGATCCACAACACTAAGAAGACCGGTGTTCAGATGGGCAGCTCGAAGACTTACATGGACGGCGGCCGTGATCTGGGCGAATTCCGTATGGGTCTTGAAGGGCATATAACGCGTAATACGCTTGGTTGGGCGAGTGTCGGGGTTCAGGCCGGTAAAGCCGGATACCACAACGAAACCGCGCAAATTGGTATCAAGTACATGTTCTGATCTTTGGGAAGCTAAGGAGGATTCCTTCTCCTTCTCCCGGAACATCTAACGGAATCCATATCATGAAAAAAGAAAGCAAAATATTTGGAATTATCATTCTGTCAGCGGCTGTACTTGGTCTGAGCGCCTGTGCTTCTTATGATCATAAGGACTACCCGCGAGAGAGCTGGTTTGCGCAGCCGACTCAGGTTATCGAGGCAGATCAGTTTAAAAAGGCTGAAGAACCCCTGAAAGTCTCTCTGGTTGTTAACTACCTCTGGGAGGGACGCCCTATCGTGACAGAGCCCTTTGAGGAGCGTCCTGCTGACTGGCGTGAACAGTACGGATTGTGGTTCGCGGCAGAACGCTATTTAGAGGAAACTGGCCTCTTTAAGATCGTTAAGGAGGACGATAAGGAAAAACAGGGCGTGATGACGATTGACGTGACTCGCGCCATGAGTGGGAAGACGAAAGCGGCAGTTGCGGCTAAAAAAGCGGATCCGGATAACCATCCTGAGAAGATTGTCTACGAGTACGACATGACGATGAAGATGGACCTTTCGCTTGCGGACGGCAAGAAGTTTGAAGCTGTGCCCAAGACGGACCATATGTTTGTCGGCCACGAAGATTCGAAGGAAAAAGAATTAGGTCAGGATCCGAAACGCTTTACGTTCTCGTACTTTAACAACATGGACTTCCATACAGAGTTTGTCCGTCGTTTCTACAAACAGATGATTTTTGAAGGGGTTAAAAAGCTGGAAAACAAATTGCCTTGATGGAACAAGGCAGTTGAAAGATTTTATCTTTTGTAGTACTTAGACCATCCAAATGTGAAGTCATTCCTCAGTAGGCTTCGCTGGTCGGCTCCTCGTTTCTTTTAAAGATCGAGGAGCAATTTTTATTATAGAGACGAACGAAGCCAAGGGATAGAGCTTTTAGAACAGACGGATGATCGCAAATACAGTAGGAATCGTTCGGGCTTACCCGGTAAAACTGTAGATCCATCTGCCGAAGTTCTCTTTGAGTACGTCAGCTATAAAAAGAACTCCGGCGCCGTTTGAGGCGCCGAAGTGTTCGGAAAAATCTTCAGAAGGTTAAAGCCCGGATTCTTCGAGGAGCTGAAGGATTTACTTTTGACGTTTGCCGAAGAGACTGTCTGAGTGCTTCAGGCTCCTTTGTATGAAGAACCAATCCCCGATTTAGAAGTTGTGACTTAATCCGCTGCTGATTGTCCAGCTGTTGTAGTTATCCACCGAGCTGACCGCTTTCTTACCTCTGCCGTAGCCTGCGTACGTATAGAACAGCGTGCGCTTGCTGATCGGATATTCGTACGCAGTCGCAACGGACCAAAGACGATAATCGTCGTCTTCCGCGCCTTTAATCTTGCCGATGCCGTAGTTGCCCTGCAGCTTGGCTGTGCCGCCTGCGGCCGGAATGCCGATAGAAGCGGAGAAGCCGTGCTGGTTGGCACCGTCCTTGCCCATGCTGTCCGGTCTGACGTAGTCAGAAAGACGGGAAGAATGGTTGGCATACTGGTAAGCGCCGTAGAGCGTCGCCCATCCGAAATCGTAAGAACCGCCGACTGTGAAGACGTTGGAAGCTTTATAGCCCAAGGTCTTGTTGTCGTACATTTCCCAAATCGCGCTAAAGAGCGCTTTGCCGGCAGCATACTCATAGCCGACACCGTAGTAGTGATCGTTCCTGGACCATTTTTCACTGTCTCCTCCGATGCCGTTCGAGTACATCAGAGTGACAGTGGAGCCGTTGAAAGACGGAGTCTTGTAAACGGCCATATTGTCATAACGGTCGGAGAGAATGAATGTCCCGTAAATATTGCCGTTGTTGTAGTACGAGGTCCAGAGGGAAGAGCCGTGAAGGATGGTGTAGGTGCCGCAGTCAGAAGAAAGACCGCCGGTGCGGCCGAAAGCGGCTTCACCAAAAGGAGCAGTGATGGAAAGCGTGGACTGACGGGCAAATGCTTTGCTCAAATTCATCGCTTCGCCGCTGAAGGTCTTAAAGCCCTGCTCCAGGATAAAGCCGATGCTGTAGCCGCTGCCAAGATCTTCTGTTTCGCGGATGCCGAAGCGGGACCCCGCCCAGATGCCGTTGTCAAAGCCGATGCGTGTGTCGCCGCCTCTGACTTTGGAGACCGCAATCGCGCCGTCAATGACACCGTAAAGCGTGACATTGGACTGAGCGTAAGCTGCCGGAACTGAAAAGGCGCACAGCAGAGCAGACATGATGAGTGATTTTTTCATGATTTGTCTCCTCCCTGATCAGCGCTTTTCGCCCATGATGAGTTTCTTGCCGTTTTCAATGTCGGTCGTGTAGACGCGGTCGACATTGACGTACGGAACGATCGAGCGGTAGTCTTTATAGAGCTTTTCAGATCCTTTACCCATCTTGAAGTCGCCCTTCAGATTCTTTCTGAGGTCGATTGCTTGGGCGGCGTGAAGCAGTTCAAGACTGTAGATGTAGCCCATGTTGTCTGCGATCTTGCCGAGACGCTCTGCAACCAGAGGAAGATTGGTGTAAGTGTCTTCAATGTCGCCGGCGACCGGAGTACCGAGAACGGATACAGGGTTGCTGAGCGCGATGTTTTCAGAGTGCAGCGCGACAAACGGTTTCTGGATGGCGCCGAATGCGTGTCCTTTGTTGCTCGGGTCACTCAGAAAACGAGTCAGACCGGTGAAGTGGTCATCAGAGAGATGAATGGTTCTCTGAACACTGTTGTGAGACAGATGGCTCATTGCCATGCCAAGTCTCTGGGCAGCGATCGCGACCGGCAGCGGCTCGAAGTTGGCTGTCGGAATAATGGCGCCGGCAGCTTTCTTGTCACCGACGAAATACTGAGCAACCTGATCATGCTCAGCGTAGTCTTTGTCCGCATTCAGGATTGTGGCGGGATTGTCGTCGGAAGAGTTGATCTGAACAGCGAGTTCTCGGTCAAGATGGTTAAGTGCGTTTCTGGCTTCACGAATCGTGTATACGGTGGTTCTGAAGGAGAGCGGATCCTGCAGCGCGCGGGAAGCGTCTTTCTTCCAAAGGTAGGAACCTTCAAGATTAGTGCGGATTTTTTCCGCTTCTTTATCCAGTCCGTCAAAAGGATGTACTTTGACAGCCTGAGGGAGTACCGGAGCGATGTTGCCGTTAAGACCTTCAAGGCTCAGCGCAAAGACAGTCGGAGAAACGTCGATAACGCGTCTTGCGTCCTTGGCGGCTTTCATAATCTGCGCAGCCGCGGCCGCATTGGTAGAAAGAATGGCGAGCGCATCCTTGCCTTCCGGATCAAGCGGCTTGATGCCGGCTTTATCAAGCGCTTCCTTGCCGGAGACTTCTTTTCCGTTCACTTTGGCTTTCCACTCGCCCATCATGACCGCACCGATGTGCGAGGAGAGTGTGATGTCGGCTTCACCAACCGAACCGCGGGAAGGAATCTGAGGCGTAATGCCTTTATTCAGGAATTCTTTATAGAGTTCGGCGACATAAGGCTGAGCACCGGTCTGGCCGGCAAGCAGCGTGTTCAGGCGAATAACCATCTGCAGACGAGTCAGTTCATCCGACATCATCGGTCCGATGCCTGCAGAGTGACTTCTTAAAGCGTTGCGGTTAAAGGCCTTGGAGGCGTCAATAACCTCTTGGGAGAGTTCTCCATGAGAGTTAAAGAGCGGTTTGTCTTTGTTGAGACCGACGCCTACCGTCAGACCGTAGACCGGAGTACCGCGCTTGGCAGCCGCAAGTACAAGCTCATGGGCGTCTTTAAGACGCTGCATGGCTTCCGGAGCAATTGCAACAGTATCTTTGCCTTCAGCGATGGCCCAGGCTTGATCCTGAGTAAGGTGCGCACCGTCAAGAGTGACGACGCCTGCGTTGGCGGTAGCTGACATAACAAGGAGAGCAAGAAGAGAATATTTCATGATTGTACCTTTGAGACTGAGTTTGATTTTGTCGGTGACTACTTCTGCTGATACTTGAAGGAGTGGCAGTTGTTGCAGTAAGCCTGCTGTGCCGGTTTATGTTCGCTGTGGCAGGCAGTGCAGGAAATGCCGCTTCCGTAATGATGACTTGCATGCGGATTAGGTTCTCCGTTGGGTAGCTTGGCCGTTCTCTGTGCGAGAGCTTCATAGCTCTGATGACAGGTTAAGCAGGCCTTATTGTCCGGAGTGACAAAAGCGTTTCCATTGACGGCGTTTCCCCGTGTATGGCAGACGGCGCAGTCTTTAGCAGCGGCCTGATGCTGCGGTTTGAGCTGCTGAGCGCCGGCAAACGCACCGGACAGCGAGAAGGCGATAAGAAGAGCGGAGATGATTTTTTTCATGTTCGTTTCCTTGAGTTGAGTTCTTAGAGGTCAGCGGCAGGAGCTTTAGCAGCAGCGGCACCTGCGACGCGTCCGGTGACAAGACCGTCAGCGATGGCGCATCCGCCGAGACGGCTTGCACCGTGCGTTCCGCCTGTCACTTCACCTGCGGCATAAAGACCGGGGATCGGCTGCTGAGTGCGAACATTGATGACTTCAGCGTCCTTAGTGATACCGACACCGCCCATGCAGTAGTGCACTTTTGGCCAGACGCGGGCGGCATAGAACGGAGCCGTTTTAATTTCAATGGCGATATCAAGAGGACGGCCGCACTGGGCGTCTTTCTTAGCGCGGATATAACCGTTGAATTCTTCAACTTGCTTAATAAGCGCTTCTTTGGGAATTCCGTAGTGGTCGGCGAGTTCTCCGATCGTGTTGAATTTCTTGATCACGCCGTATTTGAGACCGTTGGGCAGTGTCTGGGCGAGTTTGGCGCCTTCGCTGTCTGTAAAACAGATCGGATAGACTGGTTTTCCGTTTTCATCCAGTTGCTGAAGGATTGCGTCTGCGCGGGCCTTGCGGTCGGCAAGCTCGTCCACAAAGCGGCGGCCGGTACGTTTATCAACCATGATGCCTTTCGGGAAGCCGGCAATAGTGTTGAACTGAGAGACCAGGCCGAAACCTCTTTCGTCGGGAGAAGACCATGGTCCGAGCTGAATCTGATCAAGCTGAACAGGCAGAGCGCCAAGTGCGAGCATGGCCTGAAGCACTTCACCGGTGGCGCCGGGATGGTTGGTCGATTCAAGGTTCGGCCCGAGCAGCGGGTCCTGCTGCATGCGGAAAGCGACGTTCTGAGAGAAGCCGCCCGCGGCTGCGATGATGCCGCGTCTAGCGCCGTAGACTTGGGCAATGCCGGAACTCGGTTTTTCATAATTGTGGCGCTCAAGCACTTTGACACCGATCACTCGGCCGTCTTTGTCCTGGACGAAATCCGTTACGGCGCAGTTTAAATGCATGTCCACGCCGAGTTTGCGCGCGGCTTCGACAAGCGGACGGGTAATGCCGCCGCCGGTACTTTCAATGGTCTGCATAATGCGCGGAACGCTGTGGCCGCCGAAATGCTGAACAAACGGCTTGTACTGCACTCCGTACTTCACGGTAAAGTCAAAAGCGGGACGTGTGCCGTAAACAATGTTCTTGAGAAGATCAACGTGACTTAGGCCGCGGCCGGACTTGATCATGTCCTGAAGCATCAGTTCGGGAGAGTCTTTAATGCCTTCTTTTGCCTGAAGGGGAGAACCTGCGACAGCGAATGCTCCTCCGTTAATGGCAGAGTTGCCGCCAAAAGCGGGCATTTTTTCGAGCAGCATGACGGAGCGTCCCTGCTCAACCGCTTCCAGAGCGGCGGCAAGACCGGCAAAGCCGCTTCCGATGACGATGACGTCGGCGACTTTGTTAAATTGCGGTTTGTTTCCCTGTGCGCGAAGCGGAGCGGCCATACAGGCAAGAGCGGAACCACCTAAAGCCGAAAGCTTGAGAAAAGAGCGGCGGGATTGTTGTTTCATATTTTCTCCAAGGATTAATGTATTGGGATTACTTGGGAATATGCAAACACCGTGCCAACTTTTTCGATGACATATAACCTATTGATAAATAAGAGATAAAGTTTATATCAGTATTTTCCGCATTTTGCATTCACGATATTTCGGAGAATAAAATTAACGAAATATCATAAAAAAACGAAATGTCGTGAAAGAAGATCTCTATCTCAAGTGCATTCTGTCGATGATTTCGACATTGGACGCCAACGTGTCGCTCAAGAACGTGTTTAACGAACTGAATCCGTATTTTCATGCGGACGGAGCGTTTATCAATGTTTTTGACCAGCAGAAGCGCGAGGTTGTGTTCGTAGCACATTGCCGTGAGGACGGAGAGACAGCTCCGCTCGGCTCTGTGAAGCCTCCGCCGGGGCTTGTTCCGCTTCGAGCGGACCGCTCCGCCTATATCGGAAGCGATATTGAAACCGATCCGTTTACCAAATATGTGGTGCAGGCAAAGGTCGGAACAGTGAAATCTTTTTTGATGCTGAGTCTCGATCAGGACGGAGCTCATTTGGGCGTCGTCTGCTTTTACAGCCGCTTCCTGGATAATTTCAGCGAGGAGCAGCGAGTGTTCCTGGCGCGCCTTCATGACATGTTCTGCTTGGTGACGAGCAATGCCCTGAACAAAATTCTCTTTTGCAACAATGCCGAGCTTGAGTACGAGAACAGTGCTCTTAAAACCTCAGAAGAGCAGGGCCGCAGGAACCTTATCCGAGCCTTCGAAGAAACCACGCCGGCTCTCTCGCCGCTCGCAGCAAAGATTCGGCAGATCGGGCCGACCGAGGTCACGGTGCTGATTCTCGGCGAGACCGGCACCGGTAAGGAAGTCATCGCGGATTTAGTGCACCGCTTGTCTAAACGCAGGAACGCCCCGTTTATTAAGGTTAACTGCGGCGCGATCGCTGAGACATTGATGGATGCCGAGTTCTTCGGTTACGAGAAAGGCGCTTTTACGGACGCTAAGGCGGCAAAAGCGGGAATTTTTGAGCAGGCAGACGGCGGTACGCTCTTTTTGGATGAAATCGGAGAACTCTCTCCAGCCTCTCAGGTTCGCCTGCTTCGCGTGCTTCAGCAGCGGGTGGTACGCCGGCTTGGTTCGGAAAAAGATAAGAAAGTGGACTTCCGCCTGATCGCAGCGACGAATCGAGATTTATCGGCGATGGCGCAGGAGGGATCTTTTCGACAGGACCTCCTCTATCGCCTGAATTTGTTTCCGCTCGAAGTGCCTCCGCTTCGGGAGCGCAGGGCAGATATCGCTCCGCTTTCCAAGCTGTTTCTCTCTCGGCTTGTCGGCAAATACGGTTTAACGCAAAAGCCGCTCCTTTCCGAGCAAAGCGTTCTGACAATGACTTCCTATGACTGGCCCGGAAATGTGCGTGAATTAGAAAACACGCTGGAGCGCTCGCTTCTGCTTTCTAATGATTCGCGAGAAATAGAGGTTGTGCTGTCTTCGGTGTCAGAGCCCGCTTTCAGGCGCGTGCCTGCCGACGGTATCGGCGGAGCGAGGACGCTTCCCGATTTTGAGACCATGCAGAAGGACTACTTTGTCCGATTGCTTCGGTCATGTTCCGGCCGTATTTCCGGTGAACATGGAGCAGCAAAAGCCGCAGGCCTTCACCCGAATACCTTGAGAAGCCGCCTGGAAAAACTCGGGATCGATTTTAAAAACGTCGGACACGAATAAAAAATCCCGGGTTTTAAACCCGGGATCGTAAAGCGTTTCGAGCGTTTAGACGTCCATAAAGAAGAAAATGATCGAGTGATAGAAGACCGGAGCGGAGAAGAAGAGCATCTCCATGCGGTCCAGAGCACCACGAGTCAGAACCATGCTGGTGTCAAGCCGTTTGGCGCCCAGCGAGCGTTTAATACTGGACATCACCAGGGCGCCAAGGGTCCCTGAAATAATAATAACGAGCGACATCAAAGGAGCCTGCCAGGCGCGGAACGGTGTCATCCAGAAAAGTGCTGAGCCCATGATCAGAGCTCCCACACTGCCGATAATGATGCCTTTGTAAGTCTTATACTGATTACTCCAGCTTGGTCTGCCGCCCCAGATCGCAGATGCCATGATTTGGAACAAGTCCGCAAAATACAGGACTAAGAGGAAATACAGCATCATAAGCGGTCCGCTCGAATTAAAGCGGGAGAGATTCAGTGTCGCGATTGCGGGCGCGTGACTCACACAGAAGATCGCGATCATAATGCCCCACTGTACTTTGGCGACACGGTCAAGGAAACGGTCCGTATCTTTAGCAAGCGCCATGACAACCGGAAGCAGAAGGAATAAATAAACCGGGATAAAGAGTGTGAAAAATCCGATTTCTTTGAAGCCCAGCAGCAGGTACTGCACCGGAATCGCGATGTAAAAGGCAATGATCAGAATCAGGTGGTCGAGCCTTCGCGTTGGAGTCAAGGAAATAAATTCCCGCAGCGCAAAGAACGATGCAAGCGCAAAGAAAAGCAAGAGCGCGGCGTCCCCAAGCCAGAAAGCAATAACAAATACGAAGATTAGCGGCCAGGACGCGCGAACGCGAGAGTTGACGACCTGAAGACTGTTGAGTCTTGCTTCATTGCCTTCGGCTTTTTTAACGAGCAGGTTGCCAATAACGGTGCCTGCCGCCGACAAGAAGATCAAGACCGCCAGGATCGTGAAATAAGCTTCATTGGTAGAAAATCCCCATCTCATTTTTATAACTCCCTGGCTAAGCTGATAACGGACGCTCTGGCCTTTTCTAGAAACTCTTCCTTGCCTTCGTCAGGCGAATGAGGCAAAGGCGCGCCAAAGCGCACGGAACATAAGGTCGGTACCGGAAGCAGGGCTCCCTTTGGCATCGAGCGGTGCAGATTTTCTAAGTAGACGGGAATCAGTTCCACCTCCGGGAACTCTCGCATCAGTCTCCAAATTCCGCTCTTAAAAGGTCCGGGAAGCGGCTGAGGTGTTCTTGTGCCTTCGGGGAAAATGATGAGGGAGGAGCCATCTGCAAGTGCTTGTCTCATTGGATCCAGCGGATCGCTGCCTTCTCTGCGCTTACGGTCCACCAGAACGACGTTGAGTTCGTCAACAGCGATGCGTCTTCGAATACCGGTTTCCCAATAATCTTTAGCGGCGACCGGACGGGTGAGCGGTCGCAGGGCCTGAGGAAGCGCCGACCAAATCACAATCGTGTCCAGGTGACTGGAATGATTGGCGAAATAGATTCGCTGTTTTTTCTCCGGTGAACAGCCGATCCACTGAGGATAAGCGCCGACGAGCAGACGTGTCATCCAGACCATCGGTGTCATGAATTTGAATGCGTGTTTCACTTGAGATCCAAAATAAAAGAGATATCCGTTAATTATGCCTCTATAACTACGGCTCGTGCAGAGCAAAAATACAGAGAAATACGGAATTTCGTATGGAAGAGAAGAGGTGGAGGATCCTGGATACAGCCTGCTATTTCTTGATTTTTAAAAGAAAAGGGACAATATTTTGCAGTGATTTGGAGATATTTGTCCGCCAACTTAGTTAGACTGATCGCTTCTTGTAAGCACTCATTTTCTGGAAAGAATCGGAATTTATGTTTCACCCGCTGCGCTCCAAGGCGGCTTGCGCCGTTTTCTTCTTTCTGCCGGGACTCTATTACGGCCTTATCGTTTCTCGTCTGCCGGCAATCAAGATGCATGTCGGTCTCAGTGATTCTCAGATCGGCCTCTGCCTCTTTATGTTCGGCTGCTTTGGTTTGCTCGGTCTGCTTTTCAGTCCCAAGCTGATCAGCCGCTTCTCCAGCCGGATGGTGCTTTGCGTCAATGCGGTTTTATGCTTCCTCGGTCTTTTAGGCATCGGCTTTGCGCAGACGGTCCCGCAGATTTTTGTCGCTTTCGGGATATGCGGATTCTCAGTCAGTCTGCTTGACGGAGCGATGAACACGCAGGGTGTTCTTTACGAGAAAGCGTCCAAGCGTCCCACTTTGAATCTGTTCCATGCTTTTTACAGTCTTGGAGCGGTATTTGCGTCTGCAGCCGGGTCTGTGTGTGCTGCGCTTGCCATCGGCAGCGGCATCAACTTTCTTGTCGCTTCTGCCGCGTTCGTGGTGCTGAGTCTTTCTCTCAGCGGCTATCTCCTTTCGGACCGTACAGCTTTAACCTCGGCCTCGACGGGTTCAAAGAAGCATCGTCTGCCTGCGGTTGTGATGATCTGCGCGGTTTGCTCTCTGCTCGCTTACGCGTCTGAAGGCACCGTAGGAGAGTGGGGCGGCCTGTACCTTACGGGCGACAAAGGCGCGGATCAGTCTGTAGCGGCGCTCGTGTACGGATTGTTTTCGATTGTGACCTTCTTTGCGCGTTTGGCGGGAGACCCGCTTCGCACGAAGTTTGGCGAAAACAATCTGATGCTATGCGGTCTTGCGCTGGCACTTGCCGCAATGGGTGTTGTCCTGAAAGCCGATTCCGCTTATACGGTACTTGCGGCATATGCGGTCATGGGACTTGGTTTCGCGCATGTGATTCCGACGCTTTTCAGCATCGCGGGTCGCAACGGCATAATTCCGGCTGCAAGCGCAACGGCGGCAGTCGCGTTTATGTCCTACGCCGGCCTTCTTTTTGTTCCGCCCTGCATCGGCTGGGTCGCGCAGCATTTCTCGCTGCACGCGGCGCTCTGCCTTGTGCCCGTGATGATCGCGGTCACTTTTATTCTCACGCTGAGACTCAGATCGCTCTCAGTCCGGAATTCCGAGCTTACGCCGTAGCGGTTCCGCCGACGGTCAGACCGTCAATACGCAGTGTCGGCATACCGACACCCGTCGGTACGTGCTGACCGTTCTTGCCGCAGACACCGTTGCCCTGATCAAGCTTCAGGTCCGAGCCGACCAAAACAATCTTGGTGAGCGCGTCCGCGCCGTTTCCGGTCAGAGTCGCGCCTTTGACCGGAGCCGTGAGCCTGCCTTTTTCAATGAGCCAGGCTTCACTCATGGAGAATACAAAATTGCCGTTGGTGATATCGACCTGGCCGCCGCCGAAATTAGACGCGTAAATGCCGTAGTCAACGCTTTCGATAATTTCCTGCGGATCGGTCTCGCCTTCGAGCATGTAGGTGTTGGTCATACGCGGCATCGGAAGATGCGCAAAGCTTTCTCTTCGGCCGTTTCCGGTAAGCGGAAGATTCATGAGACGGGCGCTCATTTCGTCATGCATAAAGCCGCGCAGCACACCTTCGTCGATCAGCGTCGTGCAGGCGGCGAGGTTGCCTTCGTCATCAATCGCCAGAGAGCCTCTGCGGCCAACAATGGTGCCGTCGTCAATTACTGTCACAAGCGGCGAAGCAACGCGCTCGCTCACTCGGCCGGTGAATACGCTCGTGCCCTTGCGAATGAAATCCGCTTCAAGTCCGTGTCCGACCGCTTCGTGAAGCAGTACACCCGGCCAGCCGCTTCCGAGCACCACCGGGAAGGAGCCCGCCGGAGCAGCGATCGCTTCGAGATTGCGCACCGCCGCGTCAACCGCCTGAGCGGCGTAATTGCCGAGAATCGAATCCGTGAAGTAGGACAGGCCGAATCGGCCTCCGCCGCCCGCAAATCCGGTCTGCGTGTTGTCGCCCTTGCGGACAATGACCTGAAGTCCCATACGCACAAGCGGACGAATATCGCCGATCAGCGTGCCGTCCATCTTGGCGATAAGAATCATGTCGTGCGAAGAGGCGACATGCGCGGTCACCTGCGTGATAAGCGGGCTTCTTGCGCGCGCAAACTGCTCAAGCCGCTTAACGAGCTCAATCTTCTCGGAGGTTTGCGCAAGTTCAATTGGGTTGATTGGCTCATAGAGATGACGTTCGGCTTCCTTGGGAGTGACTTTGACCGTCGTCTCACGCTCAGCAGAGGCGCCGATAGCCCGCACCGTCTTTATCGCCTCAAAAAGCGCTTCTTTACTGATGACATCCGAATACGCAAGTGCATGCTTTTCTCCCGAAACGGCTCTTACGCCGACACCGATATCCGTACTGTAGTCGCCCGTCTTGATGATGCTTTCCTCAAGCACATAAGACTCGGCAACGGTGCGCTGAAAATAGAAATCGGCGTAATCGATGTCAAAACCGGAAAAAAGCGCAAAGGCTTCTTTCAGCATGTTCTCATCAATTCCATTGGCGTAAAGCAGTTCTTTGACTGCGGTGGAAGTATTCTCAAAGCTCATATTCAACACGATGGTTTAAAGCGGGCAGGGACTCGCGGACCCGACGCAGAAAAAGCGGATCGACCGTAGAGCATAACACTCCGGTTTCGTGTCCGTTGAGCTGTCCGATGACCGTTCCCCATGGGTCAACCGCGGTGGAGTGGCCCCAGAACGCCCGACCGCATGAGGAGCGGCCGGCCTGAGCCGAAGCAAAGACATAACTGAGGTTTTCAATGGCGCGGGCGCGCAGCAGAACTTCCCAATGCACCTTGCCGGTTGTGGTCGTAAAGGCGGCCGGAAGAAGGAAACAATCCACGCCCGACTGCAGGCGGAAAAGCTGAGGGAATCTCAAGTCATAACAGACCGCAAGCCCGACTCGGACGTCGGTGCCGTTGTCAAGCGGAATCGTAAAGGAGACCGGCTTGTGTCCGGGCGTGTAGAGTTCGGACTCGTCGTAGCGCTCGTTTGTTCCTTCGTAAGAGAATAGATGCACTTTGTCGTAGCGGGCTGCTTCCTGACCAAACGCGTCGTAAACCAAAAGCGAGTTTGTCACATGATTGGGTTCCGGGCTCTTCAGGGGGAGGGTGCCGGCGGCAATCCAAATGCCTAAGCTGCGGGCAAGCGCGGACATCACGCTTTGAATCGGACCGTCCTGGTAAGTTTCAGCGTTTTTAAGCACCTCTTCACTGCTGCCGGTCACCAGAGAAAACAGTTCAGGTAAAACAACCAGATTGGCGCCCTCGCGCGCGGCCCTGCGGATCAGCATTTCTGCGGTCTGTAGGTTCGCCGCGGTATCTGGCCCTGAAGTCATCTGGCAAGTTGCGATGCGAAGCATAGTTAAATAAACCTAAATTTAAAACTTATGAGAGTCGACTTTGGTCACAATCGGATCAGCCCACGTGCCTGTGACGTTGTATTCAAAGGAGAAAAGCTTGCTGAGCGGATCCTTGAAGATCAGCTGCGCGAGGAAGCTGCCGATGCCTGCAATCGGATTGGCGATGGCGAGCGCGATCGAGGCGCCTGCGGCGTTGACATCCGGAAGGACCAGCAGATGGAGATTTTCCGTCTCCTTCTGTGTATTGATGGTGCCGTTCATGACCACAGTCGCGCTTCCGCCGACGAGCGTGAGTCCCTTGATGTTCATGAGGCCGTTGTTAATGTCCGCTTTGCCCTGAATCGTCGTGAAGTTAAAGCCGGAAGAGTAGAAATCGCGGAAATCAAGCGTCAGATAGCGTGTCAGCGACTGAAGCGAGAGCAGCGAGAGCAGCTTGGCCGCGGGGCCCGGCTGGATCTTCAGGATTTCTCCTCGGCGCAGATCGATATTGAGGGTGCCGTCGAAACTTTCCGTATTGAAGCCGAGCGGCGTGCCCTCCCAGGACAGATCGCCTTTGATGGAACCGCTTCCGGCGCTGATCAGGTTAGGCATGTCCAGTCTTGTCAGCATTCCGCCAAGACTCTTGATTTCATTGTCGAGCAGCAGATGCGTTTCGTTAAATCCGTCAAAGCGTTTGAGCCAGCTTCCGGAAGATTTCAGCGTCGCGGCCGGATTTGTGACGTTGAGCTTCTGAATCTGCCAGAGGTGTCCGTTGGCCGCAACTGTGTTGCGTGCGACGAGCTCAACGTGTCCGAGGCGTCTCTTGCCGTAAGTCAGATCTCCGATAACCGCATTAATGGCAGGCCATCCGCCTTGAATTTCAACCGGCTTGGTTTCTTCCGCAACGGTCTCAGCCGCGTCCGGAATATAAAGCTTGGAGAGGTTGGCGGTGAGATGAGGCTCAACTCCTTTGCCGCCCTTTCTCCAGTTAATCGCGCCCTGGATCTGATTGCTTCGAATTGAAGCCGAGAGCTGGCCGTTGACGCTCTTACCGATGATCGTCAGATTGTTCTGATTGAAGTTCTCCAGTTCAAGCTCTCCGATCGAGATGCGCGCCGACGCGATATCGGGCAGCTTGATGACCTTGTTCTTTTGATTGGCATTGCTTTCAGTTTTATCAAGCGCGTCAAAAACTTTGGTCCAGGCAGCCGCCGATAGGAACGACGTGTCAAAAGCGACGGCATAACCATGCTGCGGAAGAGACGGAAGGGACTTATTGCCGATGGCGCAGCGATCGATCTCTCCGTTTTTCAGGATAAATTCCGTGCTGAGGTAGTCATCGACCATGACGGAAACGTCGGTCAGACTTCCGGAGGAGTTAATCGTCAGATGAAGCGGGGAAGTCTGCGCGGCCGGTTTTGTCATCGGAGAGGGCAGTGCACTCTCAAGACCCTTGAGCGGGCTCTTGATATCAACGTTCACATCGCTGCCGTCGATTTTGATGTTCGCAGCGAAGGTCGCTGAGCCGCGGAAGTAATCTTTGGAAATGAGTGCGAGCTCTTCATTCGGAATGATCTGCGGAAGCGCTTTCGCAGGGACCGTTCCCGAGGCTTTGACTTCGATCGCGCCTTTGCTGTTGGTTACGATCGAAGCAGTAACCGGTTCGTCAAAACAGAGTGCTTTAATGTTCTGCGCATTCGCGCCTTTTTCAGAGAACTGAACCGTACCGGAAACCTGTGTCAGATCGGGAATCTGATAGTGACGGAAATTGATGCTGTCGTTTTCTGCCGTGAAGGCGCCGTTCACGGCGACGCTGCCCGGACCGTCAAGCGGGATTTTCAGTCCGAGCTGAAGAGTTCCGCTGCCGCTTCCCTCCGCCTTGCTGAAGAGCTCAGCGGTATAGCCGTTTACCGGCGAGGCTTTAACGTAAGCCAGATAGCTTGGGATGTCGCCCTTGGCGGACGCGTCCACATCCAGCCATACGGTATCGGCGCTGAAGGACGGAATATCCACCTTCGCGGAAATCAAAGAAGCGTTCTTGTAGGAGCCTTTATCGGCCGTGATATGCATTCCGTCGCCGACGAAGCGCACCACGCCTCCGACCTTGGTGAATACCGGCCAGATGCCGCCCGCTTTGTTCTGAGCGGACGGTTTGTCAAACTTGAGCGGATAAACGTCCAGCGTGACGTCGTCGGCATTGACCGTGACTTCAAATTTTTCGTTTTCCGAGCCTTCGAACGGGAAGTTGTGGAGCTGACCGAGGATACGCGCAGAGCCGCCGGTCGCTTTCCCTTTCAGCAGGCCGTAACGAAGCCAGTTGATCGTGTCGGTACCGACGATAAGCGGCATGTATTTCCACACGGCAGCCGCGTTGCCGCGATTGATACCGGCCGTGATATCCATAAAGCCGAAGGGGGATCCGTCTGTGCGGTAGGTGCCGTTTACTGTGACGGAAGCGTCCGCGTTTTCCAGCGTGACGTCTTTCAGGTTTATAGAGAAGCGATCCTGCGTGCTCCATTCAACCGTGCCGGTGAGATTGTCCAAACGGAAAGCGGCTGAAGAGAACAGTCCCGGGAACGCGAAATCCGCGCCCTTTGTCTGCAGAACCGCGGTCCCGACACCGTTCTTCATCGAGACGTCGGCCGTCATGTTCTGAAAGCCCGGAAGCCACAATGTATTGTTTTTGCCCTGGGCGCCGAAAGAGCTGAAATTAACAATCTTGAGCGAACCGTTGTATTCCTTCGGGGCGTCAGGAGAGCCCTGCCAGCTGATATCGACATTGCTCAGGTTTCCGGAGAGCCTGCGCGCTGCGATGAAGGACTTGAATTCTTTCGGAAGCGGCAGAGACGGCAGAAGAGCCGAGAGGCTCTTGAAGTCAACTTCGTCCGCCTTAAAAGAGCCGCCCGAGAATGAATTGTTTTCCGTACGATTGAGCTTAACCGCTAAATTCAGGGGCGGAAGCACTTCGCCGCTTTCAAGCTCGAATCCGAAATCTTCGGTAGAGACCGAGTAATCCTGCGGACTCATAGCGCCGGAGATTTTGCCTTTGACGTATTTTAGCTTCAGCGGCTCCATATCCGGAAGCTGCACGTCCACGTTGGAGAGCGCGCCGATAAACGAAGCCGAAGAGGGTTTCCATTTGGCGAGCGTGAGCCAGGCAGAGCCTGAGCCGATGCCGCGGTATTTGACCTGGAAGTCCGGGAACCATTTGGCAAGTTCGCCGAAGTTCAGATAATCCGTCTGCGCGAAAAATTCCGCATCCCAGTTGGCCAGAACAGCGGCATCCAGCAGCGGCGGCTTCAGCGTCGCTTTAACTGTGATGGGCGAACCGATAAAAGAGGGCGGCGTAAGCGTAAAGGCAAAGAGCTTCTCGCCGGAGCTGCTCTCAAACGCAGCGTTGAAATCTTTAATTTCCAGAGTGTTTCCGGAAGCGTCGTCCACTAATCTAATCGTGCCGTCCTTAATTTCCAGAAGACGCTGTTTTAAAAGAAGCTGAATATCTTTAGGAAGCTTTGCCGATGCGCTCTCAAGATCAGCCTCCCCTGAGAGAAGTTTGTTGAGATCAATGGTTTTTCCAAGAATCGAAAACTTCATCGGTCCCTTGCGTTCCACAGTGACAACCGGTTTGTCCAAAGTGACCGTTTCAAAAATCGGTTCCATGGAAGGGATGGAGCGCAAAGAGAGTTTTGCGCTGAGGGATTCGACTTCGATCGGGTTCTGCCCGGAGCCGCCCAGCTGAATATTTTTGAGCGTCACCTCAGGCTGAAGTCCGGACCAGCCCGCGTCAACACTTCCGAAAGTGACCGGAGCGGAGACGGTTTCAGAGATCTTGTTTTCGATTTGAGCCTTATGCCCCTCTATATAAGGAGCAAGAAAATATCGAGCGGCCAGCCATGCGCACCCTAATATTAGATAGACAATGACGATGAACCAGATGATCCATCGAAGCAGTTTTCTCAGAAAACTCTCGCTTTTCGGCGTGCCGGGCTCTTCTGCAGGAGCGGCGTTATTCGAAATATCACTCATTTGTCGGCTAGGCTCATTTTTCAGCTGTAGTTTCCTAGTATGCAGCAAAAACAACGATCCTTGAAACGATTCTGACAAGCTTATTGAAAAATTTTCCTGCGCACGCGGCCAAGCGGGACGGTACGGCGTTCATGATTCGGGATTGTTCTTAATCGCTCCTTCGCCTGCGCCGTCGACGTCATGTCTAAGATTAAAATATTCCTCACGTTACAGAACAAAAACAGGCGACTGCCCGCGGCTTGCGCACAGCGTTCCGGAGAGCAGCCGAAAGAGCGAAACAACTATGACAGCGAACCAATCCCAGAGCGCACTTTCTCCCCATTCCAGCCGAATCGGTATTGAAGAGGTTCCGAAGCTTTCTCAGTTTGTGAAACGGTCCCTTCAGGCGTTGTTTTCGGACGCCGAGAGCGCAGAAGCAGCAGAATTCCTAAAGCAGCTGACGTTAGAGACGTGGAATAAAGAAAAGATGTACGAGCGGCTAGCCTCAGCGGATACGCCCGAGACGCTCGCAAGCGGAGTACGCAGGCTTCGCCGTGAGGTGCTTCTGACGCTGGCGGCTAAGGATATGACAGGAGCTGCCGACTTCGAGGAGGTGGTTTCTGCGATGACGGCTCTCGCTGAAGCGGTGGTGGATCGAACCGTGAGTGTGCATGCGAAAGAGCTCGCAAAGCGATTCGGTGTACCTCATTCTCCGTTAGGTGTTCCGCAGGATCTTCTGGTTGTCGGCATGGGCAAGCTCGGAGGGGCTGAACTCAATGTTTCCAGCGATATCGATCTCATTTTCTTTTATGACGAAGACGGAGAGTGCCGAGCGACCGAGCAGTTCCCTTCGGCCCGCAAAATCATCAGCAATAAAGAATTCTATGAGCGGCTGGCAAAAAAGATCATTCCGGCGATCTCCGAACTCACTTGGGAAGGTTTTGCGTTTCGGGTGGACATGAGACTGAGACCGAACGGAGACTCCGGTCCGATCGTCGGCTCAAGCGAGATGCTGGAAGAGTACCTGATGATGCAGGGCAGGGAGTGGGAACGGTTTGCGTGGCTCAAGGGCCGCATTGTAAACGGTCCGGTGTTTGCGTCTCAGGAAGAATTTGATATCCAGAAAAAAAATCTCTGGGACATCGTGCGTCCGTTTGTTTACCGCAAATATTTGGATTTCGGCGCGATCAGCTCTCTTACGGATCTGCATGCGAAAATCCGTCTGGCCGCGCAAAAGCGGGAAGCGTCCGCGCTTACCGAAGGCAGAAATATCAAGCTTGGCCGCGGCGGGATTCGTGAAATTGAATTTATCGCGCAGACCTTTCAGGTGATCCGCGGCGGAAGAAATCCGTTTCTGAGAGAACGATCAACGCTGAAAGCGCTTTCTGCGCTCGCCTCTGAAGGCGTACTCGCGCCGGAAAAAGCAAAGCGGCTATCAGAAATCTATGTCTTTCTGCGCAATGTGGAGCATGCGCTGCAGTACGAGAACGATCAGCAGACGCAGCTTCTCCCGGAGGATGAGGCGCAGCAGGCCAAAATCGCCCGCATGCTCGGGCTAAAGCGCGGGGAGCTTTTGTCCTGCCTGAGCGAAAGTTCGGAGTACGTCGCCGCGCGTTTTGATGAAATCTTTCAGACCAAGGCCGAAGCGGTGTCCGAGGATTGGCCGCTCGGCTGGGAGTCCGGTTCCGTACAGGTGCTTCCCGCGGTGGCGGATCTTCTGCGAAGGAAAGGTTTTGCCGACTGCGAGGGACTCGCAGGCGCGGTTCTTAACCTGATGTCTCTGAGGCCGCTTCGCCTGATCAACGCGGGCGCAAGAGATCGAATGATTCTTCTTGTGAAAAAGACGTTGGACAAGCTCGGCGCGCTCGAGCTTAAGGAGGATGCGCTCATTAGTAAAGATCTTCTGCTTGAGCGCTACCTGCACTTTTTGGAAGTTATCGCGGGGCGCCCGACTTATGTCTCGCTTCTGCTTCAGTATCCGTCCGCGGCCGAGCGCCTGATCCATGTGCTTGGCGCCGGCAAGTGGGCAGCCGAGTATCTGAATCGCCATCCGCTGCTGCTTGATGAGCTTTGGGATGAGCGCCTCAGCCAGATTGACGACTACACACCGGTGGATTTCTCAGGCTATATCGAGAGAACCCGAGCGCGCCTTGCCGATATTGAAGAGGACGATCAGGAGACGCGGATGAATTTGATCCGCGAAGTGCATCATGCGCGGCTTTTCCGCTTGTTTCTCGCTGACTTGGCCGGCCGCCTGACCGTCGAGCGCCTGGCCGACCAGCTCTCAGCTCTGGCAGACGCGACGCTGGAACTTGCGATGGAAGAGAGCTGGAAGACCGTTCCGGGGCGCCATCTGGAGCGGCCGAATTTCGCGGTCATCGCCTATGGCAAACTCGGCGGCAAAGAGCTCGCTTATGCGAGCGATTTGGACTTGGTGTTCATTTACGAAGACGACGCGCCGGAGGCGGAAAAGATTTACGTTCGCTTTGCGCGCCGCCTGATTAATTGGCTTACTGTCACGACGAGCTCGGGCACGCTCTTTGATGTGGATCTGCGGCTGCGTCCGAACGGTGAATCCGGAATGCTGGTGAGCAGCCTTGAAAGCTTTAAAAAGTATGAGCGCAATGACGATGGTACAGGCGCTTGGCTTTGGGAGCATCAGGCGCTCACGAGAGCGCGCTTCAGTGCGGGAGATCCCGCGATCGGCGCAGAATTTGAAAAGCTGCGCGAAGAGATTCTGAGACGCGACAGAGATCCCTCCGTTACGGCCGAAGAAGTGCTGAAGATGCGCGAGCGCATGCATGAGGGACACGTCAATAAGACGGATCTTTTTGATCTGAAGCATGATGCGGGCGGCATGGTGGATGTTGAATTTATTGTTCAGTATCTGGTGCTTCGATATGCGGCCGAGTATCCGCAGCTCGTCAACAACTTCGGAAATATCAAACTGCTGGAAATGAGCGCTGAGGCAGGCCTCATTCCTAAGGAAGACGCTCTTGAAACCGTTAAGATTTATCGACGCTATCGAAAGGTGCAGCATGAATTCCGTCTGAATTCGCCGAGCCTTCCGGTACGGCGCCCCGCTCAGGAGTACGAGCAGGACGTTGAACGCGTGAAATCTCTTTGGCAAACGGTATTTGGAGATCGGGCCGCATCTGAGATAAGCGGCACGACAGAAGGTTAATGAGTCTTATTGAATCGGAATACAGAGCTCCATGGTGGCTGCCGGGAGGGCATCTGCAGACCATTGTGCCCGCGGAGTTTATGCCGTCCCCTAAAGTCGATTATCGGCGGGAAATATGGGATACGCCCGACGGAGATATCATCGCGGTGGATTTTTCCACACCGGAGCCTGCGGATATCGCCGCGCCTGTCATGGTGCACTTTCACGGACTTGAAGGCTCGTCTCAGAGCCATTACGCCCGAAAACTGATGGCGAAATGCGCAGCTGAAGGCGTCAGAGGCATGGTGGTCCACTATCGCGGCTGCGGCGGAATCAATAACCGAAAGCCGAGGGCGTACTTTGCGGGCGACGCCTGCGAACTCGACTGGATCTTTGCAAGAATCAAAGAGCGCTATCCGCTGTCTCGGATTTACTCTATGGCGGTTTCTCTCGGCGCAAATAATCTGCTTTTCTGGGCGGGAACCCGCGGCTCAAAAGCGGCCTCATATGTCGATCGAATGGTCGCGGTTTGCTCGCCCCTGGATTTGGTTCGCTCAAGTGAGGTCATTTCCAAGGGCTTCAGTCGGGTGTACGAACTCAATTTTGTGATCACGCTTAAACAGAAGGCGCTTCAGAAGGCGAAGGAGTATCCGGAGCTCTTTGACGCCGAACGCATCAGAAAAGTTAAACGGCTGAACGAGTACGACGATGTGGTTACCGCGCCGATGCACGGCTTCAAGAACGCACTGGATTACTGGACGAAATGCTCGAGTCTGCCGGTTCTGTCCTCAGTGACGATTCCGACGTTATTGCTGAACGCGCGCAACGATCCGATTGTCGGCTACGAAATCTTACCGAAAGTTTGCGATGTGCCCGCCTGTATGGCATTAGAATATCCGGACACTGGAGGTCACTGCGGTTTTCCGCAGCGGAAATATGAAGGCAGCTTCGGATATCTTTCGAAACGCACCTTCGATTTCTGTTTCAACGACCGTTAATTAACTTTATTTCCCCCGATCTGTGATGTCGGAAAGGAGAAAATATGCCGCTTCGCGTTTCAAAGAATTATTCCCTCGGACTGCTTTACTTCGTTCTTTTCATTTTGACGATTCCGGTCATGAACTGGGTCGTGATGAATGTCGGAACCGTCTGCACTCCGGACGGCCCGTGCCTTATTCCGGTTGCTCCGGGACTGATGGCGCCGAGCGGCGTTTTAATGGCGGGCATCGCGCTCGTTCTTCGTGACGGTCTTCAATCCAAACTCGGCGTTCGCTGGTCGCTCTACGCGATTATTCTCGGCGCCGGTCTTTCCGCGTTTTTTGCCGAGCCTTCACTTGTGATCGCCTCTGTCATGGCTTTCTTCTTTTCCGAGCTTGCCGACCTCGTGGTCTACACGCCGATGAGAAAGCGTTATCCGGCTTGGGCTATTATGGTAAGCGGCCTGGTCGGCTCTTTTGTCGACAGTGCGATCTTCCTTTCGCTTGCCTTCGGATCCATAGAATTTATTTTCGGACAGGTTCTCGGCAAGTTCTGGATGTCGCTCGCCGTCGCGCTTCTGATCGGCTTTATGCACTATCGCCGCAGCCGCGCTTCCGATCATCATCAGGAACTGCTTAACTAATACGCTATCGTGAATAAGACAAAAACTGCCGTTCTGCTCATTAACCTCGGTTCTCCGAGTGCTCCGACCGCTCAGGCGGTTCGCCCTTATCTGCGGCAGTTTTTATCGGATCGCCGTGTGGTTGAAGTAAATCCGATTCTCTGGAATCTGATACTGCGTCTTGCGATTCTCCCCTTTAGAAGCCCTGTCTCCGCTAAGCGCTACGAGTCCGTTTGGCTTCCCGAGGGCTCTCCTTTGATTGTGTACACCGAGCGCTTGGCGAAGAAACTTCAGAAGGCCTTTGATGAGGAAGGCAGCGCGGTCAAAGTCGCTTTTGCCATGCGTTATGGAGAGCCGGATCAGGATCGCATCTTCCGAGAGCTGCATGAGAAAGAGGGTTTTGACAATATTGTTGTTCTTCCGCTTTATCCGCAGTATTCCGCGACGACGACCGCTTCTGTCGCCGATATCCTCGGCGCGTCTCTTGCCAAAATGAGAAGCCAGCCGCACTGGCATCTGATTCGTGATTATCACGACAATCCCGAGTATGCGCGCGCGATCGCCGCTTCAATTAAAGCGCATTGGAAAACGAAGGGTGAGCTTGGAGAAAAGGATCGCCTCGTTCTTTCTTTTCACGGGATGCCGAAGCGTTACTGCGATTTAGGCGACCCTTATGACCGTCAGGTCAGAAAATCGGCTCAGATGATTATTGATGAGCTCGGTATTGCGCCGGAAGAAGCGGTCATCGCCTATCAGTCCCGATTCGGCAAAGAAGAGTGGCTTCAGCCGTATCTGACGCCGCAGCTTGAGCGTCTGGCTGCGGAAGGCGTTGAGCGGGTTGACATCCTCTGTCCGGGATTTTCCATTGACTGTCTGGAGACTTTGGAAGAGGTTTCAGACGAAGCTCGTCAGACGTTTTTATCCAAGGGTGGTAAAGAATATAACTACATCGAATGTCTTAACGATTCCTCGGATGCGGTATCACTCATTAAAAATCTTGTATCCAAACATCTCTAAAACCTGAATTTAGGTGGGTAGAAAACAGCGGTCGAATTGAATTTTCGGCCGTTTTTGCTTTTCCGGGCAACATACTTAAATCGGGGCATTCTTATTCACGTTTCTACCTATATTTTTCATAATGCTCGACAGAGAGGTTGAAAAAAGGTCGTGCGACCTCATATCAATCAATAAGGGGCGCAGAACGGCAAAGCGCTCTGATTCTCGAAAAGATAAGGAAAGCTTGATGCAAGAGAATGATTTGAAAAAGGAAATGAATCTCGGTGAAGACGCCGAGGTTCAGACAGCACAGGAGGAGACGCCGGAATTGCCGGATCAGAGTCTCTCGGATGAACTCGCAAAAGCCCAGGCGAAGGCCAATGAAAATTATGACCTTTATGTCAGAGCCGTCGCGGAAGCCGAAAATGTGCGTCGCCGTTCAGCCGAAGATGTGGCCAAAGCTCGCAAGTTCGGTATTGAGAAATTTGCAGAAGCTATGCTGCCCGTGGTCGACAGCATGGAAAAGGCGCTTGAAGCGTCAGCAAATGAAAGCGGCCCTCTCAAAGAGGGTCTGGAGATTACCTACCGTCAGCTGCTCAGCGCACTTGAACACAACGGAATGAAATGCGAGAACCCTGTGGGCCTCAAATTTGATCCGAATTCAATGCAGGCGATCACTATGGTGAATGATCCCTCGGTCCAGCCCGGATGTGTCGCTCAGGTATTCCAGCGCGGCTGGAAAATTGCCGATCGGGTTCTTCGTCCGGCAATGGTTGCGGTAGCTCAGTAGCCGGGCCTTGTTTTTTCAAGAATCGACTCAATATACATACTTAACAGCATGGCGGAATGATCCGCTTGCAAGAGAGGAAAATTTAAAATGGCAAAAATCATTGGTATTGACCTTGGAACAACAAACTCCGCGGTTGCGGTCGTTGAAGGCGACAAGGTTCGAGTAATTGAAAACAGCGAAGGCGCCCGCACAACTCCTTCCGTCGTCGCTTACCTTGAAAAAGAAGTTCTTGTCGGCGCTCCGGCAAAACGTCAGGCTGTGACCAACCCGGCCAACACGCTTTTCGCGATCAAACGTCTGATCGGCCGCCGCTATGACGATAAGGAAGTCCAGAAGGACATTTCCCTGATGCCGTACAAGATTATTAAGGCCGCTAACGGTGACGCCTGGGTTCAGGTTCTCGGCGACAAAGACCTCGCTCCGCAGCAGGTTTCCGCTGAAATTCTCCGCAAGATGAAGAAGACCGCTGAAGATTATCTCGGCGAAGAAGTCAAAGAAGCGGTTATTACAGTTCCTGCTTACTTCAATGACTCTCAGCGTCAGGCTACTAAGGACGCCGGCAAGATCGCAGGTTTGGACGTTCGCCGTATCATTAACGAACCGACTGCAGCTGCTCTGGCTTTCGGCCTTGACAAAGGCGGCAAAGGCGACCGAAAGATCGCTGTGTATGACCTCGGCGGCGGCACATTCGATATCTCCATCATCGACCTGGCTGACGTAGACGGTGAAAAACAGTTCGAAGTACTCTCCACCAACGGCGATACATTCCTTGGCGGCGAAGACTTTGACCAGAGAATCGTTGACTACATCATCAAAGAATTCAGGAAGGATACCGGTATTGATCTGAGCACCGACATTTTGGCTCTGCAGCGTCTGAAGAACGCCGCTGAAAAGGCCAAGATCGAACTGTCGAGCCGTCAGGAAACCGAAATCAACCTTCCTTACATCACAGCCGACGCTACCGGTCCGAAACACCTGAATATCACTCTGACTCGCTCTAAGCTCGAAAGCTTGGTTGAAGATCTGATTGAAAGAACCATCGAACCGTGCCGCAAGGCTCTGAAGGACGCAAACGCCACAACTTCCGATATTTCCGACGTTATTCTCGTTGGCGGCCAGACACGTATGCCGGCTGTTCAG
The DNA here is from genome assembly GCF_943193095.1 of Parasutterella muris. NCBI lineage: Bacteria > Pseudomonadati > Pseudomonadota > Betaproteobacteria > Burkholderiales > Sutterellaceae > Parasutterella > Parasutterella muris. The sequence goes on from NZ_CALPCV010000007.1 coordinate 55,888, forward strand.
GAAGCTGTAAAGAAGTTCTTCGGCAAGGATCCTCGCAAGGACGTTAACCCGGATGAAGCTGTCGCTATGGGCGCTGCGATTCAGGGTGCTGTTCTCTCGGGCGACCGCAGCGACGTTCTTCTGCTCGACGTCACACCGCTTACCCTCGGTATCGAAACTCTGGGCGGCGTGATGACTCCGATGATCAAACGCAACACAACGATCCCGACAAAACACTCTCAGGTGTTCTCTACAGCTGAAGACAATCAGCCTGCTGTGACCATTAAGGTTTACCAGGGTGAACGTGAAATGGCTGCAGACAACAAGTTGCTCGGTGAATTCAACCTTGAAGGCATCGCTCCGGCTCCGAGAGGACTGCCGCAGATCGAAGTGACATTCGATATTGACGCTAACGGTATTCTCCACGTTTCCGCTAAGGATAAGAACACCGGCAAAGAAAACCAGATCACCATTAAGGCGAACTCCGGTCTGACCGACGCTGACGTGGAAAGAATGGTTGCCGATGCTGAAGCCAACAAGGAAGAAGACCGCCGCCGCGCTGAACTGGCTCAGGCCCGCAACGCTGCCGACACCAGCATCCATCAGGTTCAGAAGACTCTGAAGGATCTGGGAGACAAGGTTGACGGTTCTGACCGCGCTGCCTGCGAATCCGCGATTAAAGACCTTGAGGACGCTCTGAAGGGCGAAGACAAGGATCTGATCACAAAACGCACAGACGCTCTGATGACCGCTGCCCAGAAGATTGGTGAAAAACTCAATCAGCAGCAGGCTCAGCCGGGCGCACAGCAGCAGGGTGCTCAGCAGTCTCAGAAGAAAGATGACGACGTCGTCGATGCTGACTTCAAAGAAGTCTAATCAGTCATCTGACGCTGATCAGTAAAAGAGCGTTAAGCTTTGACACAAAAATAGGGTCGCCTTTGAAAAAGGGCGGCCCTATTGAATAATTGATTTATTAAACTCTAGGGTTATCACTAGATTCACGAAACAACGAAAAGTATGGCTGAAGAGGAACTTGATTACTACGAGGTTCTTGGCGTAGAGCGGACTGCAACTCAGGAAGAGATTAAGAAGGGCTATCGCCGTATGGCGATGAAGTACCACCCTGACCGCAATAAGGGAGACAAGAGCGCTGAAGAAAAATTCAAGCAGGTTGGAGAAGCATATTCCGTACTCGGAGACGAGCAGAAGCGCGCTGCCTACGATCGCTATGGCCGTTCAGCCTTTGAGTCCGGCGGTGCCGGCGGATTTGGCGGAGGGTTCGGCTCCTTCGATCCGTCGCAGTTTGGTGAATTCAGTGATATTTTCGCGGAGATTTTCGGTGCTCGCGCGGGCGGCAGAGCCGGCGGCAACAAGCAGATGTTCCGAGGTGAGGATCTGGTTTATGACCTGGATATCACGCTTGAGCAGGCCTCCGAAGGTCTCAAGACAAAGATCAAGGTTCCCTCTTGGTCCAAGTGCGAAGCATGCGAGGGGACCGGAGCGGAAAAGGGCACGCATCCTGAAACCTGCCCGACCTGCCACGGAAGCGGCTTTGTTCGCGCCGGTCAGGGCTTCTTCCAGATTCAGCAGACTTGCCCGCGCTGTCACGGCACCGGCAAGATTATTCGCCACCCCTGCAAGGTTTGCGGGGGCACCGGTATGAAAGAAGAGAGAAAGGAAATTGAAATTTCGATTCCTGCAGGTGTGGACGACGGCAACCGTATGCGCATTTCCGGCCGCGGCGCGCCCGGACAGAACGGCGGCCCCGCTGGCGACCTTTATGTCCGCATCCATGTGAAGAGACACGATCTCTTTGAACGTGACGGACAGGACCTGCACATCGAGATGCCGATGAGCTTCACGATGGCGGCTTTGGGCGGCGAGCTTGAAGTGCCGACGCTCACCGGAAAAGTCAAACTCAGAATTCCGGAGGGCACTCAGACGGGACGCACATTCCGTCTGAAAGGACACGGCATTGTCGGCCTGCGTACCACAGACAAGGGCGACTTGTACGTGCACACCAATGTCGAAGTTCCGGTCAATATGACGGCAAAACAGAAGGAGCTGCTGCAGCAGTTTGAAGAATCATTGCTTGGCAGCAAGCGAAGCCATCATGCGCCGGAGAAACAGGGTTTCTTCGATAAACTCGGCAAACTCTTTCAATAAACGCTAGTGTTTCGGCTCTCTTAGGAGAGCCTTTTTTCTTATGTGCACTGATCAAAAACCGCTCTTGAAGGTCCTATATCAGGACGACTGCCTTGCGGTTGTCTCAAAGCCGGAGAAGCTGCTGACGCATCGCACGGAGATCGCCAACGGAGACCAATATTTCGCGCTGCAGCTTGCGCGGGATTTGTTTGGGAAACGGGTCTGGCCGCTCTACCGACTGGATCGGGGCACTTCCGGCGCCTTGATGTTCGCCTTTGATCCGCAGACTGTTTCAGCGCTCGCTCAGCAGACGCATGAGACGTTTCAGAAGCAGTATTTTGCGATTGTGCGAGGCACTTCCGAAAAAACAATGCTGATTGATCACGCGCTGAAGCCGCCCGTGGACCCGTATCTTCGTGTTCAGAAAACTGAAGCGCAGGAGGCGAAGACGCTTTTGACAACGCTTGCGAGCGCAGAAGTCCCGGTTTCAAGCGGCAAATACGAAACCACGCGGCTTTCATTGGTGAAACTTGAACTTTTGACCGGGCGGCGACATCAGATTCGACGTCATATGAAATTTATTGCGCATCCGATTATCGGTGATGCGACATACGGTAAAGGTCCTCTGAATCGCGCTCTTGCAGAGTATTTCGGAAGGGATCGACTGTATCTTCACTGCTGCGGGATTTCATTTCTGCACCCGCGGACCGGAACGCGTGTCAGCATTACCGATCGTCTTGACGGAGACTTTGCTGAAACGGTAAAACAGCTTAGGTGGGTAAACTACATTTAAACCATACTTAAAAATCTTTCTTCTTTATATTTATATTGACTCGTTTGATAGAATATTCGGCTGTTTTGAGATAACTCTGAGAGATTCTTTAATTTAACCGATAACAGTCGGATTTGAGCGAAGAAATGAGAATTAATCCCTATTTAGATATAAAAATAGGGAAATATTCTATTTTCGACGTTTGATTCGTTATACTGAATGAGCGATAGGGAGAATGATTTTATGAAACACAAGAAGGTAGTAACCGCCGTTCTGGTCAGCTCGCTTGCAGCCGTGACCCTGACATTTGCCGGCTTGTCCGAAGCTCGTTCTCTTCAGGAAATTAAAGCGTCGGGCGAACTGCGTGTCGGTTCAACCGGCGATTACAAACCGATGAGCTACCTCAACAAAGAAACCGGAAAATATGAAGGCTTTGACGCCGAGATGGCAGATTCTCTTGCCAAGTACCTTGGCGTGAAACTGGTCTATGTTCCGACAAGCTGGCGTACGCTGCAGGATGATACTCAGGCCGACAAATTTGACGTCGCGATGAGCGGTATTACTGTGACAGACGCGCGAAAGAAAGTCATGACTATGTCCGACGGTTATCTGACGTTTGGCAAGACAGTGCTTGTCACCAAGACGAAAGCCGACAAGATTCGCGGTCTGGATGACATCAATAAGCCGACGGTTCGCGTGATGTACAACCCAGGCGGAACGAATGAGAAGTTCGCCAAAGAAATGACACCGAAGGCCGAACTCATTATGTATGAGCATAATGCGGAGATTCCAGGCCTGGTCGGCGAAGGCAAAGCCGACGTCATGATTACCGAGACGATGGAAGCTCGTCGCTATGTCAAAGATAATCCCAAGCTTGCCGCACCTCTGGTTGACAAACCCTTTACCGAGAACCACTTCGGCGTTCTGATGAAACAGGGTTATCCGCACCTGGAAGCCAGCGTTAACGACTGGATGAAGAAGATCAAAGCAGACGGAACCATGGACAACTGGGAAAACAAGTACATCAAGTAAACTGCTTTGATTCATAAGCAAAAGGCGCCGAATCGGCGCCTTTTGCGTTAGTTCTTATTGACGTCTCTTTGAATTCTTGGCAACAAACCAGGTAAAGAAGACCGGGATGAAGATTGTCGCGATAAAGGTGGCCGCAATCATGCCGCCCAATACGCCGGTACCCATGGACTGACGGGCGGCAGCGCCCGCGCCTGTCGCCGTGGCAAGCGGAATCACGCCGAGAATGAAGGCGAGCGACGTCATCACAATCGGGCGTAAACGCAGCTTGGCGGCTTCCAGAGCTGCGTCTTTAAGCGCCAGACCTTCCTCAAGCTTCTGAGCCGCAAATTCCACAATCAGAATGGCGTTCTTCGCGGTCAGACCGACAAGGACCAGCAGACCGATCTGGAAGTAAATGTCGTTGGTGAATCCTCGGAAATAAATCGCGATTAAGGCGCCGAGAATAGCGTAAGGCACCGCAAGCACGACTGCGATCGGCAGCGACCAGCGTTCAAACTGCGCGGCAAGAATCAGGAACACGATAATCAGACCGAATGCAAAGGCGTAGGCCGATGTGGTACCGATGCGTTTTTCGTGGAAGGCCTGACCGGTCCAGTCGACGTAGTAGCCGTCCGGAAGTTCCTCCGCGCTTTGTTCAACCGCGCGGATCATGTCGCCCGTCGAATAGCCGTGCGCCGCGTTCGCGGTCATAGAGGCGGCAAGGAAGCCGTTTTCTCGTTTCAGAGACTCAGGTCCGGAAATACGGGTAATGTGGGTCAGAGAGGAGAGCGGCACCATTTTTCCGGAGTCGGAGCGAACATAGAGTTCACCGATGGATTCGGGTGTCATGCGGAACTGATCGTCCGCCTGAATAATGACTCGGAAAATCTTGCCGATACGCGTGAAGTCATTCACGTATTTACTGCCCATGAAGTATCCGATCGTGTTGTAGACGTCGGAAATCGCAACGCCCATGGCAAGTGCTTTGGCTTCGTCAACCGTGAGATAAAGCTGAGGTGCGTCTGCCTGGAACATGGCTCGGCTTGAAGAAATCTCCGGCAGGATTTCAAGCTTTTCCTTGAACTCCTGAGAGACCTGCTGCAGCTGGATCGGATCGTCCGATTCGCGGGACTGGATGTAAAAATCCAAGCCGCCCGAACGTCCTAAACCGCGGATCGGAGGCGGATTGACCGACTGACCGACAAGGTCGGTTCTCTTGTTGAGCAGTTTCTGGATTTTCTGTCGAACCTCTTCTGCAGTCTCGGTGCGCTCTTCCCAAGGCTTGAGCTGTACAACCATGGAAGCCGCGTTGGACTTGGTGTCGTTTGCGACCGTGTCATTGGCGACCAGAGCGGTTACGTTATCGACAGACTCCAGATCTCGAATTTCTTTATTTAACTCCGTAACCGCTTTGCCGGTGCGGACCAAAGAAGAGCCTTCGGGCAGCTGCATGGAAACACGAAGCAGACCTTGGTCTTCGCGCGGAACAAATGAGGTCGGGATAATATCCATGAGTTTCCAGCATCCCACAAGAACGACAGCCAGAAGTACTGCGGTAATCCAGCGGTTGTTCAGATTAAAGTGCACGCCCCGGATGAAGAATTCCCGGAAATGATCAAACCCAAGATTAAACAGCTTGAAGACCGCCATCTTCTTTTCATTCTTGCGCAGCAGAATGGCACAGAGGGCGGGAGTCAGCGTCAGGGCGACAAAGCCCGAAAGAATAACCGAGATACCGATGGTGACTGCAAACTGACGATAAAGTTCGCCCGCGATGCCGCCGAGGAAGGCGACCGGCGTAAATACCGTCGTCAGCACGAGTACGATTGCGATCAGCGCGCTGCCGACTTCTTTCATGGCTTTCTGAGACGCTTCATACGGATCAAGATCATCGTCTGACATGATTCGTTCGATGTTTTCAAGTACCACAATCGCATCGTCGACGACGATACCGATGGCGAGCGTCATTGCAAACAACGTCAGGGTATTGATCGAGAAGTTCAGAACCCAGAGACCCGCCATTGTGCCGATCAGCGATACGGGAACTGCCAGCATCGGAATGAGTGTCGCGCGCCAGCTCTGCAGGAAAACAAACACGACGATGAGCACCAGGAGTCCCGCCTCAAAGAGTGTATGAAGGACTTCATTCAGCGCGGCTTCAACAAATCGTGAGTTGTCGTCTGTGATGACATAGGCCAGGTCATCCGGAAAGTGCTGAGAGAGTTCGGTCAGACGTTTTTTTACATCAATCGCGGTCTGCATGGCGTTGGCGCCGGACTGCAGATAAACCGCGAATGTGATTGAAGGTCTTTCGTTCAGCTGGTTGTACGCTTCATAGCTGCGGTTGCCGACTTCCACGCGCGCAATATCTCGGATGCGTACGATACCGTCAGCGCCCTTGGATCGAACGGTAATATTGCCGAACTCGTCCGGTGTGAGAAGTTGTCCCTTGGTGCGGATGGTATAGACGAGCTGCTGTTCTTCAGGGGTCGGCGCAACACCGACTTTACCAGTCGCATACTGGTAGTTCTGTTCCTCAATCGCCTTTCTGACGTCGATTGCTGTGACGCCGAGTTTGGCCATTTTCTTCGGGTCAAGCCAGATACGCATCGCGCTCTGCGAGTTGCCGAAGACTTCCGCGTCTCCGACACCGTGCACGCGTTTAATCGCGTCAATAACGTTCTGATTGACGTAGTCGGCCAGCTGAATCGGTTTATATTTGCCGTTCGGAGAGTAAAACGGCACCAGCATCAGTGTCTCTTCGCTTCGTTTGCGAACGTTGACGCCGTTCTGACGAACCGAGTCGGGAAGCCTGCGTTCAGCGGACCGAACTCGGTTGTTGATTTCAAGCATCGCATCGTTCGGGTTGGTCCCCACTTCGAACGTGCAGGTAATGCGGACCATACCGTTGGAGCGGATGGCGGTTTCATAGTAGAGCAACCCGTCAATACCGGAGAGCTGATCTTCGATCGGAGCCGCGACCGTCTTTGCCAGAGTTTCGGCATCCGCGCCCTCATAAGAGGCGGTCACGAAAACAGTCGGCGGAGTAATTTCCGGATACTGCGAAATCGGAAGTGCACGCCAGGCTAAAAGACCCGCGATGACGATAAGGATGGATAAGACCGAAGCGAAGATGGGACGTTTGATACAAAATTGCGAAAGCATGAACTTCTCTCCGAGGGATTTTGAACGCGGGTTTTATTTTTTCTGAGCCGCTTCTTTTTTATTGACGGCGGCTTTATCTCGAAGTTTCTGTATCTGGTCAATAATTACTTCGTCTCCGTCATTCAGGCCGGATGTGATAATCCAGTCAGTACCCTGCCAGCGGCCAACCGTAACCGGTCTCTGACGCGCTTTTCCGTCACTGTAGACATAAACGCTGTAGGTGCCGTCCGAAAGCTGTCGAACCGCGCTCTGAGGAACGAGAAAGACGCCGTCCTGTTCACCGAGCGTGAGATGAACTGTGACGTATTGTCCCGGAAGTAAACCGCTGCTTTGCGGAATCACAGCGCTTAGAGAACGCGCACCGGTTTCCGGGTCGATCTGCGTGGCGGTGAATTCAATAACGGCCGGTGTCTCCTGCCCGTTTCTGTCATCAACGACAGAAACCGGAGAATAATCATTCACGGAGTATCCGTGCAGATCGTTGTCACTCAGAGAGAATCGAACTTTAAGCAAATTGTCCTGTGTGATATCGGTAAGCGCAGTGGAGTTAGCGCTTACTAACGCACCCGGATTCACTAAGGCTCGGCCTGCAATACCGTCGACAGGGGCCTTAACCTCTGTATATCCAAGCGTGATTTCCGCCTCTCTTTGTTTGGCCTGAGCCGCCTGCAGATTCGCTTTGCACAAAGCGAGTTCGCTGACAGCGTCGGTATATTCCTTCTCGCTGACCGCTTCCGATTTATGCAGCTTGGTGTAGCGGGCGGCTTCTCGAGAAGCCTTTGCTAGACTGACCTCAGCCTGAGCAACCGCGGCTTTTGCGCTTTGCAGCGCGGCATCAAAGGGTGCCGGATCAATCGTGAAGAGTTTGTCGCCTTTTTTTACGAGCGCGCCTTCCGTATAGTCTCTGGAAATAATCGGCCCGGTTACCTGAGGATAAACAATCACGGCCTGCTGACCTTCCGTCTGGCCGAAAAGATCGACGACATAGGGCTGGCTGCCTGAGACTGCCGTGAGCGTGGTCACGGTCAGCTGAGTCTGCTTAGGGGCACTCGCTTTTTTTTCTCCGCAGCCGCCGAGCGCGAACAGAACGGCTAGGGAACAAAGAATGATTGAGGTCGGCTTGAGAAAATGCATTTTTTATTTCGGATCCATCCTGATAGTTTAAAGATAACCGAAAGCCGTAGAACTTTGTACTGAAGCTCTCGGGATATCCCCAACAACATTCTGAAATATAAACATTATTTTTCAAAAAAATCGCTTATTCGACGACGTCGGCGTGGCGGATCTGTCCCGTCAGGCGGCTGAGAATCCAGAAAGCGATGGAGACGGCGGTGCAGATTGCAAGAGAGACGGACATTTTCACGAGTGAGCCGAAGAGCAGCGGAGCGATCAGACCTGAGATCACGGCAAAGACGACCGTCTGGCAGAACGCTACGAGCGAGCTTGCCAGACCAAGGGTCTTGGGACGCATGCTGAGTGACATGATCGTCATGCCCGGACGGGCAATGGACATGCCGAAAATGCACAGCGTGACTGGGAAGAACATGTAAGGTACGCCCAAATAGTCGTCCAGCCAAATCGAACAGGCCAGGTCGGCAGCTGCGCCGATGGTCATAAAGGTCAGACCGAGATTGACAATCAGGGGCGTCGAGAATTTACGCGCGAGTCGGCCCGAAAGCCAGCTGCCGAAAACCGTACCGGAAATCATTGGGATGAACAGCCAGCCGAACTGCGTGACCGGCATGCCGAGGATTTTGACAATGATGTTGCTTGCGCAGGCGATATAGGTTGCCTGACCGCCAAAGGAAAGTCCGGTGCTGAAAGCGGCAAACATGAAGGACTTGTCTTTTAACGTATCCCGATACTGTTCGGCAAGATTTTTGAAATTCACCGGCTGACGTTTCTCAGGCGGAAGGCTCTCAGGAAGTGCGCGCCAGGTCAGCAAGATCATAGAGGCGGCGTACAGCATTATGAACACGAAAACAAAACGCCAGCCTAAGTGGTCCGAGATAGCGCCGCCGAGAATCGGAGCGATCGCAGGCGCAAGCGAGAAAACCATCGCAATATTAGCCATGAGCTGCTGAGCGGTTGATCCGCCGTACAAGTCCCGCACGACGGCTTGTCCGATCACAATACCGGCTCCCGCGGTTAGTCCCTGCAGCCCTCGGGCAATCAGCAGACATTTGAAATTCGGCGCGCAGGCCGCAAAAAGAGACGAGCCGAAAAACAGCATGAGTCCGCCGATGATAATCGGCTTGCGGCCGAACATATCGGAGAGCGTTCCGTAGATGAGCGTCATGACCGCAAAGGTAATCAGATAGATGGAAAGCGTCTGCTGAACCAGCGCCTCCGGTGTGCCGAACTCGACTTCAATTTCCTGAAAGCTCGGCAGATAAGTGTCTGTAGCAAAAGGGCCGATCATACCGAGACCGGCCAGCGTAATAGTGACAAGCCAAATAGAGTTCTTTTTATTCATATGCGTGATTTGAGATTTATGGTGAGAATTGTAATCGTTACGGACAGGGATAAAAAAGACCCGAATAATTTCGGGTCTCTGTACTGCACGGGTTTAAATCAGCCTCTGATTAAGAAGATGCCGATGATGACCCAGAGGAGAAGGAAGATCGTGTCGATGGACATGAGAACGATCGGAGTCCAGCCGACTTCTTTCAGTTTGCCGAGCGAGGTCTTAAGGCCGAGGGCGGAAATTGAAATCAGAATAAAGAGTCTGGAGATTTCGCCCAGCGCGTTGGAAACTTTGACCGGAATAACGCCAAAGCAGTTCAAAGCGGCAAGTGCGATAAAGCCGAGCAGGAACATCGGAATATTCTTGTACCAGGGCTTTGCCTTTTCCTCTTCTTCACGGTGCTGTTTATTTGCGAAGATAAACATGAAGATAATCAGGATCGGGATCAAAAGCGCGACACGAATCATCTTCGTCAGACTCGCGATCTCAAGCGCGTCCGGTCCGATCATGGCGCCCGCACCGACCACCTGGGCGACGTCATGAATGGTGCCGCCGAGGAAAATACCCGCGTCCACATGATTGAATCCGCACCACTGGGAAATGAACGGATAAAGCACCATCGCAAGCGTTGAGAGCGCAGTCACGGTAACAACAATCGCAAGAAGCGCCTGTTCACGAAGCTGTTTTTTATCCAACGTCGCCGAAAGCGCAATCGCGGCGGAGGCGCCGCAAATCGCAGTAGCGGCAGCCGCTAAGGTACCTTCGGTAATCGGCCACTTGGAAAAGCGTGTGATAAACGCGCCGAAAAGCAGGGTGGCAAAGACGCCTCCGATAATCATACAGAGCAGCGCGGGCGAGAGAAGTCCGAGTTGGTCGGCGGTGATTTTGGCGCCGAGCAGACCGACACCCCAGCGCAAAATCGTGGTGGAGCTGAAATTGATGCCGGCAAGCGTTCTCTTATCCTCAGAAAGGAAATGAAAAGCCATACCGATCAAAAGCGCGAAAAGAACTGCAGGACCGCCGTAGTGCTCAGAGACAAACAGCGATGCAGCGCCGATGATGACGGCCATCAGGGTCCCGCGCCAACGGGTTTCCAACCAGGTTTTTAAATTTGTTTTTTCAGACATTCGCATAAATCCTTAGTCTTGCCCTCCAACCATTGCGCTGTTCTCTCGTCGAGGAAGGGAGACAAAGTGTCTCGAACAGTCTGATGGTAGGAGTTGAGCCAACGTACTTCTTCGGGTGAAAGAGCTCCGACATTGACAGCCCGGAGATCTATCGGGCAAAGGGTCAGAGTCCTGAACCTGAGGAAACGACCGAACTCATTTTCGGCGGTCAGCTCATTGGCAAGGAGGTTTTCTATGCGGATACCCCATTTTCCGGGACGGTAGAGTCCGGGCTCATCGCTCGTGACCATTCCCGGGAGCATGGCGCTGTATCTGGATATCAAGCTGTCCCCGACATTGATTCTCGGATAACTAATCCTTTGCGGTCCCTCGTGTACATTAAGGAAAAAACCTACACCGTGTCCTGTCCCATGCCCAAAATCGGCAGTATTTTGCCAAATCGGACGACGGGCGATCGCGTCAATTGCCTGTGAGGAAACGCCTTCGGGGAAAATTGTTGTTGCAAGACAAATAGTTGCACGCAAAACAGATGTGTAGTCTGCTTTCATCTGTTCGCCCGCTTCACCGACCAAAATGGTACGGGTGATATCAGTGGTTCCTTCAGCGAACTGAGCGCCCGAGTCAATCAAAAGGAAACCGCTGCCTTCGATTTTCGCACCTCTGCCCTCAGGCTGATAGTGCGGCAGAGCGGCATTGGGGCCGAATGCTGAAATCGTCTCGAAGCTGAGCGAAACAAAGCCCTCAAGCTCGCTTCGGAATTCATTTAACTTCTCAGCCGCGTCCGCTTCAGTCAGACCCTCATGGATGTGATCGTCAAGCCAGGCGTAAAAGCGCACGAGTGCAACGCCGTCTTTAATCATGGCTTTTTGAATCAGCTCAATCTCCTCGGGTGTCTTTTGGGCTTTAAGAAGTTCAATGGGATTGATATCCTCAATCACCCTGACGTGCTCCGGAAAGATTTCAAAGAGCGAAGCATTGAGTTCTTCAGGATCGGCTAAAACGGTACACGGATCAGAGTTCGAGAGAATTTTTTCGATTTCTTCAATCGCGCCCTGATAATTGCAGAGGGTTACGCCGTCCTGCTCGAGTTTTGTGCGCAGCTCCGGTTTGATTTTGTTCAGCGCGGCAAAGAGAAAGGCTTTTTGATCGCTTCCGATCAGCGCGTAGGAATAGAAGACCGGATTGCAGGGGACGTCAGAGCCTCTGAGATTAAAAACCCAAGCGATATCGTCGAGTTTGGACGTTAAAAGCCAATCGGCGTTTTTTTCTTTGAGGGCTTTTGCGGCAGCGGCAAGTTTCTGAGCGCGGTTTCTCGGAGAGACGGAGTGCTCGTAAATTTCCGTGCAGGCCGCCTGAGGCCGGTTATCCCAAATCACGGCCGCAGGATCCGAGTGCAGAATTGAAAGAAAGAGCTTCTTTTCTCTGAGTTCCGAGGATAATTTGTTCACAGCTGCTTTCGAGATGTTTTCTCCGAAGATGCCGATCACGCAGTCGCTTGCGCAGTTTTGAGCAAGCCAATCGGCGATCGCCTTTGCATAGGAGCAGTTCAGACGAACTAATTCGATTTCTGTCCCTTCGAGCTGCCTTTGCGCCTGCTCCCAATAGCGGGAGTCTGTCAAAAGCGCGCAGCGATCCGATGTGACCACAAGGGTGCCGGCGGAACCCGTAAATCCGGAGAGCCACTTGCGCAGCGCATAATGTTCGCCCACATACTCGGAAGCATGCGGGTCGGCTGTGGGAACGATCCAGCCGTTAAGCCCTAAGTTCTGAAAAAAAGAACGAAGTTTGCTGAGCCGCACGGCTGTCATGCTGTCCACTGCCGGATCCTCCTAAAACAATTAATAGACTTTGCGCATGGTCACGGTCAGCTGAGAGCCGCTTTCTTCACTATCGACTTCCTGATGACCGATACGGATGGTTTCCACTCTCCAGCCCGCGTCGCGAAGCTCGTTCATGGTCGCGACCACGTCCAGGTCGGGGCATTCAAATGAGAAACCGCCGAGCTTCATGCCGGCGGAGAACAACCCGGTTCCTTTGCAGACGGCCTGAGTTCTCAGCGGCGCGTCAATCAGAGGGTCGAGTCCATCTCTATCGGCTTTCGCTTCAAAAGGGGAGCGGTGCGACGGAGCAGAGGTACAGCCTGCGAGAATCGCCGCGGCAAGCGCCGCGGTGAGAAGAAGAATGCGTTTAACCATTTAATTTCTTATCCAAAAGACGACGGTGCATGGTTCTTAAAGCATGTTCCGTGGCCTCCCAGTCAATACACGCATCGGTCACGGACACGCCGTATTTCAGCTGACTCAGATCATCCGGAATCTTCTGATTGCCGGCAAAGAGGTTGCTTTCCAGCATAACGCCGCAAATCGCCCGGCTGCCGTTGATGACCTGTGTGATGACGTCGCGCAGCACGAAGGGCTGCAGGTCCGGATTCTTCATGCTGTTGGCGTGAGAGCAGTCGATAATGAGGCGCGATGCGACGCCCGCTTTCTTCAAAGCCTCTTCGGCAAGCATGACGCTCACCGTGTCAAAGTTCGGACGTCCGCCGCCGCCTCTGAGAACGAGGTGGCTGTAGCGATTGCCCTTAGTGCGGACGATGGAACTTCTGCCGTCTTCATAAATACCCAGGAAGAAATGGCCCTGACGACTCGCTTTGACCGCATTAATTGAGGAATCAAGCTGACCGTCGGTGCCGTTTTTAAAGCCGACCGGTGCGGAAAGCCCGCTCGCCATTTCTCTGTGCGTCTGACTTTCTGTGGTTCGCGCGCCGATAGCATACCAGCTGACCAGCTCGCCGAGGTACTGCGGACCGAACGGATCGAGCGCTTCAGTGGCGACCGGAAGACCCATTTCATTGATCTTGATCATCAGTTCGCGTGCCCGCAGCATGCCTTCGGCCATCTTGAACGAGTTGTCCATGTGCGGATCATTGATAAAGCCTTTCCATCCGGTGACGGTACGCGGCTTTTCAAAGTAGACGCGCATCACAGGCAGAATGGTTTCGGAAACATGCTCGGACAGCTTCAGAAGTCTCTCCGCATATTCGAGCGCGGCCTTCGGGTCGTGGATCGAGCACGGACCGGTAATGACAAGAAGCCGATCGTCGATATTGTCGAGAATCTTCTTAATGTCTGTTCTGCTTCTATTGACGGTTTCAGCTGCCGCCTCGGTCAAAGGAGCAAGACGCTTGATTTCTGCGGGAGAGGGCATCGGAGAAAATCCTTCAATATTGATGTCTTCTAAAGAAAATCCCGCTTGAATTTTTACTTCGTTCAGATCTGGAGTCTTCATAACCTATTGTTCGTCGATTTGTCTTTTAGCTGAACTTCAATTCTAAGAGGATAGGCACACCCTGCCCGAATTCTGAAGAAGGAATTGTTAAATTTGCTGTTTTCCTGACTTTCTCGGAGCGGACCTGCGAGAATTCTTTGCGGGACGACGCTTCTGGGACGCACGCTTAATCGCTTTTTTCTTGGGCGGCTCCTGCTGAGGTTCGTTCTCTTTCGAGTAGTCCATTCCGGGAAAATCGGTCAGGCGAAGCGGCTTCTTAATGAATTTCTCGATCGCTTTAAGGCGGTCAAGCTCTTCGGAGGACACAAGAGAGAAAGCCTGTCCGCTTTCTCCCGCGCGTCCGGTTCGGCCGATTCTGTGGACATAGTCTTCTGCCTGCTGAGGCAGCTCATAATTTACAACCTGAGGCAGCTTTTCAATATCGAGACCTCTGGCAGCGATATCGGTCGCGACCAGAATCGGCAGTTCGTGATTCTTGAATTCTTTCAGCGCGGTGGTTCTTGCCGCCTGAGACTTATCGCCGTGAATCGCGCGCGCCTTCAGGCCGTCTTTGGTGAGCTGCCGGCAGAGTTTATCTGCGCCGTACTTCGTGCGTGTGAAAACCAGCACCTGATCCAAGCCGTTGTCGACGATCAGATCGCGGAGCGCAGTATGCTTTTCTGATTTGGGAACGCGGTAGAGCGTCTGATGAACTGAGGCGGCATCCTGATTTCTTGCGATTTCAACTGATCTCGGCTCTTTCAGGAAGTCGCCTGCGAGTTTGCGGATTTCCAGAGAGAACGTTGCGGAAAACAGCAGTGTCTGACGATCTTGCGGGAGCGCTTTGACGATTCTCTTCAGATCCGGCAGAAACCCCATGTCGAGCATGCGATCCGCTTCATCAAGAATCAGTGTATGCGTCTGAGAGAGATCTGCCATTTTCTGGCTCATCAGATCAAGGAGTCGGCCCGGGGTAGCCACGAGAAAGTCGAGCCCTTTAGCGATAGCGGCTTTCTGCGGGTTGATGCCGACCCCGCCAAAGACAACGGCCGATCGAATGTTCATGTGCGCGCCGAGCTGGTCAATCGTCTCAAGCACCTGAGCGGCAAGCTCACGAGTCGGAGTGAGAATCAGAACTCGAGCAGACTTCTTTTGATACTTTGTGGGATTTTCCGCGATATCCTGAAGAAGCGGCAGAACAAACGCGGCGGTTTTCCCGGTTCCGGTCTGAGCTGCCGCAAGAAGATCGTGTCCGTCTCGGACTAAAGGGATCGCCTTAACTTGGATCGGCGTCGGTTTTGTGAAACCGCTGTCTTCGATCGCCCGGACAATCAGCGGATGGAAATTAAATGCTTTAAATGAGTCTGACAATTGAACACCTCCAAACGCATTAGAGTGTATCGCAGCGGGAGGGGCTCAAACTGAGGGAGACCCCGAGTTCGGGTAATAAGAAAGGTATAGATTGGTAAAACTAAATAACCGAAATCAATTGGAGGTTAGGTAAATGTTTGGTATTGATACGCAAGATCTGAAAGAACTGAAGATTGTGGACGTAAAAGTCGGTACCGGCGCTGTTGCGACACCCGGTGAACTGGTTCGCGTTCACTACACCGGCTGGCTGGAAGACGGAACAAAGTTTGATTCGAGCGTCGACCGCAATCAGCCGTTTGAATTTCCGCTCGGCGCCGGATATGTGATCCAGGGCTGGGATAAGGGCGTTGACGGAATGAGAGTCGGCGGAATCCGCCGTCTGTTTATTCCGGCCCAGTACGGATACGGCTCCAGAGGCGCCGGTGATGTGATTCCGCCGAATGCGACTCTGATTTTTGAAGTTCAGCTTCTTGGCGTCAAAGACAAAGGCAAATGGCAGCTGGCAGAAGACGTGATTGAGCCGGTTTCCGCTCCGAACGTCGCTAAGTAACCATTTACTTTCAACAAAAAATCCCGGTCGCGCGCCGGGATTTTTTTGTTAGGGCCTGATGAGCTAGATTTCTTCAGCCTTAAAGATAGTGCTCGGTGTGAGGATTTCCTTCTGAGCGTCAATGAGCGGCAGATCTAAGTCATTGTCAGGCGCGGCGCTGACCAGACCGTAAAGCGTACTGACAGCGCCTTCAAGGGCCGCTTTGGCGGAATGCGTGTTGAGATAAATACCGAAAGAAGAAGCGGCGAAGACATCTCCCTGGCCGTTGGGCACGGCCTTCTGAGAGATAAACGGCGTGCGCACCGTCCAGGCTTTGTCAGCCGTGACGGCAAGCGTCTCAATGAACCCCTGCGGAACGTCCTTGGTCAGCAGGCTGGTCACAAAAACGACTTTGCATCCTTTTTCAATAAACAGATTTCTTGCCGCTTCCACTGCATCCTGACGCGAAACAACGGGGCGTCCAAGCAGAAGCTCCAATTCAAACTGGTTCGGCGTAGTGATGTCTGCAAGTCCGTTCAGGAAATGCGCTTTCATGAATTCCGGAATTCCGGGACGAACAAACACGCCCGAGTCCGTGTCGCCCATCACAGGGTCGCACAGCCATATGGCGTTCGGATTCACTCGTTTGATCTCTTCGGCTAAATGAAGGACAACTTTGCCGATGCCTGCGTCACCTAAGTAGCCCGAGAGCAGTCCTTCGCATTTTGGCAGTACGCCAAGCTCTCTGACACCTTCAATGACTTCTTCAATCATTTCGGCGGTAAACACCTGACCTCTCGTCTGAGGATGACCGGTGTGATTGGAAAATTCGACCGTGTTGATGACGATCGGTGTAAATCCTCTCAGCTGCAGAGGGAAGACTGCGGCGGAATTTCCGACAAAGCCGAAGGCGACATGGGACTGAATGGTGAGTACAAAACGCGGCATCTTGAACAACTATGGAGTAATCGAATCTATAGGAATCATATAGACAATACCTAGGTTGTTTCGCATTTTCCGTACAATTTTCCGCAAGTTAGGCAAAGACGCCTAATGCACCCAACACGCCGCCCGCGGCGATCAGAAGGATGAGCGGAAACTTTGTGCGCCACACGATCAGTGTCACGACGGCTGCCCAGCAGACGGACTTCCAGTTGGTCAGATCTCCGCTGAGGAGCAGATAGGCGGTTGCAAAGAGCAGGCCGATGGCGACGGGTGCCATGCCGGACTTGTAGGCGCGGACAAGATAACTTGTCTTGTGTTCGCGCACGTAACGTCCGGCCGCAACCGCTATCAAAGAAAAAGGAATTGCTGTTCCGCTGAGCGTGGCAAGCGCGCCGAGAGGTCCGCACGCCGCCCATCCGAGTACGCCCGCGATCAGCATATTGGGGCCGGGAAGCGACTGCCCGAAAGCGACCGTCTTGGCAAACTGCTCCGGAGTGAGCAGCGCGGCAGTGTCGACAAGGTACGAATACATACCGGGAAGTGTGGCCATGAAGCCGCCGATCGCCATTATGGAGATGAGCGCAAAGTGAATGAACAGTCCAGCAAAAAGAGAGGCGGGAATCATTTGTGATGCTCCTCGACTTTAAGGAAACGGTACCAGGCCCAAAGCGAGAGCGGAATACCGAGAATCGGCAGAATGAAAAGCATGGAGATTTTCATGACGCCGACCGTGACGAATGTCAGTACAAGGCCGAGGATCCAGACAGGCGGTGTAATGATATTTTCCCGACAGTTATAGACGAGCTTGAGCGCGGCTCCCGCGACCATTCCGGCAGCGGAAGCGGCCATGCCGACAAGCGCCTGAGAGACAAGAGGGTTGTCGGAAAACTGCTGATAAAAA
The DNA here is from genome assembly GCF_943193095.1 of Parasutterella muris. Classification (NCBI taxonomy): domain Bacteria; kingdom Pseudomonadati; phylum Pseudomonadota; class Betaproteobacteria; order Burkholderiales; family Sutterellaceae; genus Parasutterella; species Parasutterella muris. The sequence goes on from NZ_CALPCV010000007.1 coordinate 73,567, forward strand.
ACGAAGACGCTCAGCATCAGCGTGCCGGGGACTGAGACCATGCCGAGAAAAGAGGCGAGCGCGCCTTTCCAGCCGAAATTGCGGTCACCGATCAGGATGGTCAGAATCATGATGTTCGGCCCGGGAAGTACCTGCGAGACGGTCAGCAGATCCAGGAACTGCGACTGGGTGAGCCATTTTTTCTGATCCACGAGAAACTGCTGAGCGATTGCAGTTGATCCGCCGAAGGCCTGAAGCGCCATCAGCGTGAAAGAGATATAGAGGTCCCAGCAGTTTTTGGGGCGGCAGATGAGACTGTCGGGACTAATGTCGGAAGCGGACATATCAATAGGACTGTTTGGAAGAGAGCCTATTATTATGGTTCGCGCTAAACACTAAAAAAGAATTTGACGTTTAAAAATATGGGAATCCTGCGGCCTGCAGCAGCTGTACAGTTTCCATTTGAGGCAGCCCCATGATGCCGGAATAACTTCCGCAGATCTTTTCTACAAACGCGCCGGCTTTGCCCTGTATGCCGTAGGCGCCGGCTTTATCCATCGGTTCTCCGGTTGCGATGTAGGCAAGAATCTCCGCTTTTGTCAGCGGTCTGAATGTGACGTATGAGCGGGAAAGCGCTTCAAGCTTCATGTCATGCGAGACCGCGATCGCAACGGCGGTCAGCACTTCATGGGTTTTACCGCTGAACGCGGATAGAAAATCGTACGCCTGCTGCGTGTTTTCCGGCTTACCGTAAATGATGCCGTCCATGACGACGGTAGTATCGGCAGCGAGCACCGGGTGTACCGGCAGGCCGAGCCGGCTGAGTTCCTTAAAGCCCCATACAGACTTTTCCGAAGCGATTCTCTGAACGTAGTGATCCGCGCTTTCGTGTTCCAGCACATTTTCATCCACCGAGTCCGGCTGATCGCTCAGAAGCGTTTCAAAGCGATAGCCCCAGCGGGTGAGCAGCTCCTTTCTGCGGGGAGACTTGGACGCTAAATAGAAGTACGTCACGATCGTTAAGCTCGATGATAGGGATGGTTATGCAGAAGCGACCAGCTGCGGTAGAGCTGCTCGAGCAGCAGAACCCGCGCCATGGCGTGCGGAAGCGTGAGAGAAGAAAGCCGCAGCATGTATGAGCACTCGGCTTTCAGATTTGGATCGATCCCGTCAGCGCCTCCGATAATGAAAGCGATAGGGCGTCCCTGATCTCCCCATTTATTAATTTGCTGCGCAAGTTTCTGACTGGTCAGGTCGTGACCTCGCTCGTCCATGATTACGATAATCGCGTCACGCGGAATCGACGCGCGGATTCTCTCGGCTTCGGCTTCCATTACCTTAGGAATGGATTTGGTGTTTCGGTCTTCCGCCTTTACGGTTTTCAATTCAACCTTCCAGTCCGAAGGGAAGCGATGCAGATAGTCTTCGGAGGCCTCGGAAGCCCAGGCGGGCATTTTCAGGCCGACGGCGATAACGGTGATTTTCATGGTTGGACGCGATTCGGACGAAATTAAGCCTGAGCGCTTTCTTCTTCGAGGAGCTTCATGCGAACGGGATTGCCGCCCCAGAGTTCCTCCAGGTTGTAATAAGCGCGCAGCGTCGGCTGCATGATGTGAACGATGGCGCTTCCGCAGTCAACAAGCACCCATTCTCCGGTTTCAAGACCTTCGATGCCGACTGCTTCGCCGCCGTTCTCCTTCACTTCCATGAACACATGATGGCCGAGGGCGCGGGTCTGACGGTTCGAGTTGGCCGTAGCGACAATAACACGGTCAAAGAGAGCTGTCTGCTTGGAGGTGTTGAAGACCTTGATGTCCTGAGCTTTAACGTCCTCTAAAGCGTTGACAATGACTCTCTGAAGTTTGCGAATATCCATATATAAGTAGCCTTTTCTATTGACGAGGTTTCGTGTTTGTCGGGCAGAAACTGCTCGTCTTATTAATTCTGAACATAAACGAGATATTCTAAACATAGACGGTCGAACGAAACGCCGGAATTGAAACAAAAACTAAAATTCTCTGAATAATCAGACAAGTACCCGGAAATTCGCATTGATATAATTTTCAGCCTAAACACCATAGCGCTCAGACCATGTTTTTACTTTTTCCTTCGCTTTTTCTGGCGATTTATTCTATATGCAGCGGCGTTCTGCCTCTGAAAGTCTCTTGGCTGTGGAAGGCTGTGCTTTCGCTCATCATTTTGGCGATCGCTCTGAAATATCAGGCCTACTCCATCGGAGGAGGAACGTTTTTTGAGCCCTTTGTTAAGGGTAAGGCACTGCTTATTTATGAAGCGCTTTACGGCGCCTTAGTTGTTTTGACGGCTCTTCTTTTCTTCAAAGACGTTTGCTCTCTTGCACTGTGGCTCTTGAAAAAGTGGGGCGTTTCGGTCGGTTTCAGCTTTAACAACAACACGATGCTTGCTGTGCTGATGGCCGTATCGGCAGCTGCGGGCTTTTGGGGTATGTGGGAAGCGATTCGCGTTCCCGATGTAAGAGCAGTCACACTTAAAGTTAAAGGGCTGCCGGCTGCCTGGAAGGGTACAAAGATCGTTCAGCTGAGCGATCTGCACATCGGACCCGTGCAGGGTGCTGAGTGGCTGAGCGAAGTGGTGAAGAAAACCAACGCACTTCACCCAGACATGGTACTGATTACCGGAGACTTTATCGACGGAAGCGTGCCGAAAACTCTTTTTAAGCTCGAGCCTTTAAAGGAGCTGAAAACCAAGTACGGTGTTTACGCGATCCCGGGCAACCATGAATACTATTCCGGTTACGCCAACTGGATGAAAGCACTGTCTCAGCTGGGGCTGAATATGCTTCAGAATCAGAGTGCGGTTTTGAAGAAAAACGAGGCGGCTCTGATTGTGGGAGGAACGACAGACCTGGGTGCCTCCCGATTCGGATTAGAGGGGCCTGATTTGAAAAAGACGTTTGCCGGCACACCCGAGAATGCGACTAGAATTTTGCTGACGCATCAGCCGAAAACGACCAGCGGCAGCAGCGAGCGCGTGGACTTGCAGCTTTCGGGACATACGCACGGCGGGCATATTTTCTTCATGTATCCGATCCTTGCCTACTTTAATGACGGTATGGGTTCCGGCGCATACCAAAGATCCGATAAATTGGTTTACGTCAATCGCGGAACCGGCTTATGGAACGGCTTTTCAATTCGTATCGGTGTTCCCTCGGAAATCACCGGCATAACTTTGGAGTAGTTCAGTCAAATAGAACGAAGAACAGACCCGCGTCAAGCGGGGCTCTTAGTTTTCGGCGCGGTAAAGGCCGTGTTCAAGAATGTATTGGTGAATTTGAGCGCTGAGCCCGGGAATCGGCCGATCGCGGGTCATTTCATTTGCGAGGGCTCTGCGGATTTGAGTGGAAGAGTAGGCGGCCGGTTCAAATTTTGCGACGCAGATTGAACCGGACGGCTCTTCGGAGCAGGCCGCGTCACTTGGCGGAACAATGGGAAATTTATCTCCGTAGGGATTCTCGCCCAAGCTGCCGTCCCGGGTGACAACAAATAAATTGGCCAGCAAAGGAAACTTTTGCCAGAGAATCCACGTCGTGAGGTTTTTCCACTGATCGCTGCCCATGACAAAAAAGATAGGAGTTTGCTCTCCGTATTCCCGTCTGAATGAGTAGAGCGTGTCAATGCTGTAGGAAGGGCCGCCTCGGGTCAGCTCTCTTGTGTCGGCGACCAGCTGATCTCTATAAGGTTCAAGCGCGGTCTCAAGCATGCGGAGCCGGTCTTCTTCGCCTGCTCTGGCGGTTTTTTGCCAGGGACGCGTCGGAACATAGAAGAGTTTGTCGAGCGAGAGCTCACGCACGGCATCGAGTCCCATTTCAACATGGGACTCATGAATCGGATCAAAGGTACCACCGAAAATTCCGATGCGCAAAGCTATTTATCCTTGAATTCAATTTCAACAGAGAACAGCTTAAGGATTTTCTGTTTGTCGTTGAGCTCGGCGCCTAAAAAACCGTAACGAAGATTAAAACGATCCTGAGCTTTGTTCGCAAACCAGAACTTCCAGGGAGAGTCTTCCTCAGAGGCGCTCATCTGAGGAAGATTTTCTTTCTTCATTGCTGCCGCTGAAAGCGTGGTCCCGATCCGCAGGGGGCCGAAAGAGACATCCTGAAAGTTTTCCGCAAGGGCCGGACAAAGCTCACCGTCTTCTGTTACTGCTTCAGCTCGGGCTTCGGAAATCTGTCCGCGGGGGCCGACAATCAGCCAGATATTCTGTCCGATATAAACCGGTTCTTGTTCTTCGTCCGCTTTCTTTCTGCGCTTTGGTTTCGGAGCGTACGGATCGCTCTGAAGAGGAGCCGAGTAGCAGAGATAGTCCGTTCTATCGGGCAGGTGGTGCAGTTCTCCGCCGAACACTTTGGTGACAACTGAGAGCGGCGTTTGATCGAGAATGACCGGGAAATCGCCGAAGTTAATGACCGCTGCGGGATTTTCTTCGAGCGTAAATGTAGGAGAGTTAAGGCCCTCCGGGTAATTGAAGGGCCTCGGCGTGTTGTCCTGCGGATAAGGGGCGGGCAGAGGCGATGTGGTCTGCGCGAAGCAGGCCGCAGCCGAGCCCGCGATCAATGAAGCAGCAAGGGCAAACGTTGCAAATTTCATAAAGATTAGAGCGCTCTGTGTCCGATGTCTTTGCGGTACTGCATTCCGTCGAAACGGATCTTTTCCGCGGCGCTGTAGGCTTTGTCCTTAGCGCTGCGAAGCGTATCGCCGAGACCGACGACGCAGAGTACGCGGCCGCCGCTTGTCAGCAGGTTGCCGTTTTCATCGAGTTTTGTGCCCGCATGGAACGTCATGCTGTCCTCGGTCGGCGCTTCGATGCCTGTGATGACATCGCCCTTGCGCGGAGATACCGGATAGCCGTGAGAGGCAAGTACGACTCCGAGCGCGCTGCGCGGATCCCACTCGGCAATGACTTTGTCGAGCGTGCCGTTAATGCCGGCTTCAACAAGCGCCGGGAAATCGCTCTTTAAGCGCGACATGATCGGCTGTGTTTCAGGATCACCGAAACGGCAGTTGAATTCAAGCGTTTTGACTGTCGGTTTACCGTCAGAATCGCGGTCAATCATGAGGCCGGCGTAAAGGAAGCCTGTAAAGACGGTGCCGTCTTCCTTCATACCTCGGACGGTCGGAAGAATGATCTGATCCATCACGAGTTGGTAGACTTCGTCGGTTACGACCGGTGCGGGAGAGTAGGCGCCCATGCCGCCGGTATTGGGGCCTTCGTCGGCGTCAAGCAGGCGTTTGTGGTCTTGGCTTGTCGCCATCGGAAGCACGTGCTCTCCGTCCACCATCACGATAAAGCTCGCTTCCTCGCCGGTGAGGTATTCCTCGATAACGATGCGGGCGCCGGCAGAACCGAGTTTGTTGTCCTGAAGCATGAAATCAACAGCTTCATGGGCATCCTCCTCAGTCATTGCGACAACGACGCCTTTTCCGGCGGCAAGGCCGTCGGCTTTAATGACGATCGGAGCGCCTTTTGCACGCACATACGCATGTGCGGCTTCCGCGTCTGTGAAGGTTTCATAATCAGCCGTCGGAATCCCGTGGTGTTTCATGAAAGCTTTGGCAAAATCCTTGGAGGATTCGAGCTGAGCGGCTTCTTTTGTCGGTCCGAAGATCGGCAGGTTTTTCTCTCTGAAGAGATTGACAACGCCTTTAGCCAAAGGAGCTTCCGGCCCGACGAGGGTGAAAGCGATGTCGTTGGAAGCGGCGAATTCTGCCAATTCCTTCAAGTCGGTGACTGCGAGGTTTTGGAGTTTTTTCGTCCGCGCGGTGCCGGCGTTGCCGGGCGCTACATAGACCGTCTCTACACGAGGCGATTGGGCAAGCCGCCATGCGAGTGCATGTTCTCGGCCGCCGCTGCCAATTACCAATAGCTTCATAAGGGATTCTCTCGGTTGATTATTGAGGGGTTTATTTATTCGATGACGGCGGTGGTGTACACCTGCTGAACGTCGTCCAGATCTTCAAGCGCGTCAAGCAGGCGCTGCATGCGTTCGCCTTCGTCGCCAGTAAGGACGGTTTCAGTGTCGCTGCGCCACGTGACTTCAGCTACTTCGGGTGTCCAGCCTTTATCTGCAAACGCTTTGTTCAGCGCTTCAAAAGCGGAAGGATCGCAGATGACCTCGATAGAGCCTTCATCTTCTTTGATTACGTCATCAGCTCCGGCGTCCAGAGCGACTTCCATGACTTCGTCTTCGCTCAGACCAGGCGCAAAAAGGAAGTAGCCGCAGTGCTTGAACATGAAAGAGACGCTGCCGTCTGTACCGAGATTGCCGCCGTTTTTGGAAAGGATATGGCGAACATCGGCAACGGTACGTGTACGGTTGTCGGTTGTGCAGTCAATGATGAGCGCAGCGCCGCCGACTCCGTATCCTTCGTAGCGAATTTCTTCGTAATTGGCGCCTTCGAGCTGGCCAGTACCCTTAAGGATGGCATTTTTAACGGTATCCTTCGGAACGTTGGCTCCGCGTGCCTTCAAAAGAGCAAGTCTGAGACGCGGATTCATGTCCGGGTCTCCGCCGCCCAAACGAGCGGCAACAATGATTTCACGAATTAATTTGGTCCAGATGTTGGAACGTTTTGCATCCTGACGGCCTTTTCTATGCTGAATATTGGCCCACTTGGAATGTCCTGACATTATTGAGTCCTTAAAGCTATAAAAGACAATCCTCCATTTTAGCAAATGGAGCCCTTATTCCTGTGTTTTTGCCGCTCGGGTCAGGCTCGAAACATCAGAAATTGAGTAACAAGCCGCGATGCAGCTCTCCTTTTGGAGAGAATTCATCTAACGAGCCCGCTAAAACCTGGTAGAGCCATTCATTGCGACCGGCATATCCCCGGCCTGCCTAAAGCACCGGTTTAGTCGGCGCCGCTTAGCCTGTTGTCTCTTCCAAGCAGGTTTGAATTTGCGCCGTACAGTTACGTCATCTGGTTAAGCAGCGATTTTTCGGCCGGATACTGAATGTTTGTGTACTGAAGTCTGTCCCGATTAAAGGCTATATCTATCGTCCGATGTCCTTTTAATCGATACTCTGCGGGCCGGTTTGTCGAATGAAGCTATCGGCCGAAAGTGTCTGCGAAGACGTGCAGGAAAAGATGTGAGTTTTGCGACGCCCAAGATGGTTTAGCTAATTTCAATGACCATATAGGAATTAACCCTGACTAATAATGCAAAATCCTGTTACTAGTGTCATGATTCACATTCGGTTACGTTTACTTAGCCGTGTCAGGAGAAATCAATGAAGAAATATGAATTTGCCTACGGAAAAGGCAAGAAAGAGATCGAGCTTGACGAGTCTCTCGTTCTCAAAGAAGTTAGAACTAATGATTTTGAAACCATTAAGGACATCCCTTATGAAGTACTCGAAGCGATCTACCATCCGATTGGATGTGCTCCGATCAATGAAATCGTTAAACCGGGACAGAAGATAGCCTTTATCTGTAACGATCCGACTCGAGTAGCAAATTCCTATGACTTTATGCCTGTGCTGGTCAACGAGATGAATAAGCTCGGCGTGAAAGACGAAGACATGCACATTGTTTTCGCACTGGGTACGCATCGTGAGATGACGCATGAGGAAATGGTTCAGGCCGTCGGAGAAAACGTCGCCTCGCGCCTCAGAATGTATAACAGCGTCAGCACCAATCAGGAGGACTTTAAATATTTCGGTACAACCTCTCGCGGTACGCCCGTGTGGATTAATCGCCATCTCTGTGATGTTGACCATGTCATTCTGACCGGTACTATTGTTCACCATTACTTCAGCGGATACGGCGGCGGAAGAAAGGCGATTCTTCCGGGCTGTGCTGCAATGGAAACAGTTCGCGTCAACCACAGTTTCATGCTTGATCCGCACGCCGGTCTTGGCAAGACCGAAGGCAATCCCTGCTACGAGGATCAGATGGAAGGTGTTGCTCTATTTGCAAAAGGACGCTCTCTCTTTCTTTTCAATGCAGTACTTAACGCCAAACATCAGTTCCTCAAGATGTTTGCAGGTGATTATGTGAAAGCGCATCAAGTTGCCTGTAAATTCGTGGATGAGGTTTACGGCAGTGTCATTCCGAAAGAAGCCGATCTAGTGATCGCTTCCTGCGGCGGCTGGCCGAAAGACATTAATGTTTATCAAATGCAGAAGACGATGGATAATGCGGCCTGCGCGGTGAGAAAGGGTGGCGCTGTGATTATGGTGGCCGAATGTGTCGAAGGCAGCGGGTCGGCTGTTCTTGAACAGGCCTGCCGCAGACTCGGTTCTCCTCAGGCGATTCGCGCCGAGCTTGAAAAGGATTTCCGTATTGGCGCAAATAAGGCTTATGCCGTGACGCGCCTGATGGAAAAAGCGAAGTACTACCTCGTGACCAAGCTTGACCGCGATATGGCCCGCGATATGCTTTTCTCCGGTGCTTTTGACACGATCGAAGAAGCGCTTGCCGCCGCAGAAAGCGAAATCGGCAAAGTTGAAAGCATGATTCTGATGCCGGAGGGTTCTCTCACCGTTCCGCGCGTGGAATAACAGGCTGAAAGCTGAATAAACAAGGGCGCCCGCGGCGCCCTTTATCATTTGCGGTCAAAAAATCCGGAAAGTTTGTCCATGGGGACGATCGGAACCGGACCGAAGTTATTCTGCCGCTCTTTAACGAGCCGCTCTAATAGTGAGCGCTCTTCAGAAGATAAACGTTCATACTCCTGCGCCTGTACGTGCAGCTCGTACGCTTTGCCTCCAACCTTGCGGAGACGAAATGCGATCTGCGGATTCGAAGACTCAGCGAACGCTTCAAAAATTTCTCTCTCAGTTTCCGCGATATTTTTCAGGTCTTCGGCCGACACGGCTGTGTCATAGGGCAGTCGGGTCAGTATGCAGGGGCGGGCCGCCTGATCAGGGTTGTCAAAGCCGAGCGCTCTGCCGAGCTCTCGGATTTCCGGTTTGGAAATCTGCGCCATTGCCAGCGGCGAATTGATCTTGAGTTCGCGCAGCGCAAGAAGCCCGGGGCGATAATTGCCGAGGTCGGAATGGTTGGTTCCGTCGCACAGCGGAAATGACGCGATTCGAAGGAGTTCTGTAAACAGCATGCGTTTGCAGAAGTAGCATCTTTCCCGACAGTTGCGGCTGACTTCAGGAGCTTGAAGCGGATTTAATTCGACAATCTTAAGTTTGAATCCGTGTGAATCGGCCCATGCCCGAGCTTCAAGCGTTTCCTGTTCGTTGACGTGCGGGCCGTGCACGTGCAGAAGTTCGATCTCAAAGTCCAGGCGCAGAGCAAAGAAACTCAGAAAGCGGCTGTCGAGGCCGCCGGAAAACGCGATGGAAACACGCCGACCAGGCGCGGCCGTTAAAAGAGCGTTTTTAAGCCGCTCAATTCTTGCTTCATCAGGCTCCAAGCTCTTCTCCAAAGGCAAAAGTGGCTCCGTTGGGGACGCCTTCATAAACATATGTGCCGTAAACTGTTTCGATAGTCTTAACCGTCATTGCGGGCCAAGGGCCGAATTCTGCGTCAAACGCCTTGAGAAGCGCCAGACCGGTTGGCGTCACGGTTTCTCCTTCTGCGAGGAAGGGACGAACGGGGACGTCTTCTAAAAGCGCTTTAACGGCAGGTGCCGGAGACGGGATAACGCCGTGCGCGCAGACAATGCTGCCGTCAGCGATCGGGAGAGGGCTTACGATCAGACGATCAGGGTTCAGACGTGTGTAGAGCTCGCAGGTAAAACAGATGTCAAGAATACTGTCGAGCGCGCCAACTTCATGGAAATGCACTTGTGTGAAGGGCAGACCGTGAACTCGGCCTTCCGCCTCCGCAATTAAAGTAAAGGCTTTTTCCGCATAACGTTTAGCGTTGTCTGATATGTCCGCGTTTCTGATAATGGCGAACACATCGGCAAGATTTCGGTGCTCATGCTCGTGCGGCAGCTCGACGCTGCAGTGAGCGCCTCGAATCCCGTTGACAAACTTATCCGTGAGCTTGATGCTGCCTTTCAGTGCTGGAAGGATTCCGTTGAGGATTTCTTCGGCCTGTTCATTGTTCATTTTCAGCATGCACATGAGACCGCAGAGAAACATGTCGCCGGCGATCCCGGAATGCAAACGAATAGTAAGGACCTTAGCTCCGGCTCTTGTGTGTCGGCAGTGCGAATGCTCGTGATGATGACCGCAGCCGCAATGGTCATGACCGTGCTCATGGCCGTGGTCGTGATGATGTTCCTGATGGTTGTTCATTGGCTTTTACTGATTGGAAAAAGAAGAGAGAATCTTATAGGCGAAGCAGGCCGCGCCGAACCCGTTGTCAATATTTACCGCTGAGACGCCCGGGGCGCAGGAAGCGAGGATGCAGTTCAAAGCGGTTTTACCGCCTTCACAGACGCCATAGCCGTTTGAGACCGGAACGCCGATGATAGGGCGGCTGGATAGTCCCGCAAGCACACTGATGAGAGCGGCTTCCATGCCAGCGGCCGCGATGATGACATTGTGGCGGTTGATTCCGTCAAGCGCTTTTTGCAGGCGCCACAGTCCGGCAACGCCGCAATCCTCGAACATTTCAAATTCTGTGTTCATGAATTTCAGCGTGGCGGCGGCCTCGTAGAGAACACGAGCGTCCGAGGTTCCTGCTGAAACCAAAGCGACGGAGCCTGCGACTTTATGTTCTACCGGACGATTGAAGGCGCAGCGGGAAACGGGGCAGTACTGATATTTTGCCGCGGCCTCGGCGCTGAGACCGGAGAAAAGTGTTTGATCCAAACGCGTGAATAAAACAGGATCAGCGTCTTCAGCAGCGAATTGTGCTAGCAGAGAAAGGACTGTATCCGAAGGCTTGCCTTCGCAAAATACGGCCTCCGGAACCGAAGTTCGGTTCCGTCTTTCGTGATCGAATTTAACAGTGAGAGACATAATTTGTAAGAACTGCGCAAACTCGGCGGAGAGATTTTTAGCGATGAATTTACATGAAAAAAAAATCAATGATGGCCGAAAAATCTGAATTTTATTTCAGATAGGTCTAGCCGGTGTTACATTTTTTTAAGATTTAAATTAGCGGAAACCCTAACATTTTAAATAATTGTTGTATTTCAGCAAAAACCCGAAATTTCTATCAAATAATCGTTGAATAACAATATGTTATTTGAAACACTGATTTATTTAAAAAATAGGTGTTTTCACCAATAATGAATAAAATTTTGTATTTCCACTTGTTTCAATACGTAAAAAAGAACATTATTCATATGTCTTACGACAATCAAATCAGAGTTTTACAACAAACGGGGATATTCAAATGAGTATTTACTTTTGGTTTCAGTTCTTTTTACTGATTGCCTTCTTATTCGTATCCGCCCCGAGAGGCGGTATGTTCCTCGGCCTGTTCAGTGGTATTGGTCTTATCGTTATTATGTTCGGACCGAAGCCCTGGCTTGGTCTGCCCCCGGGCAAACCTCCGGTCGACGTTATTCTGACGATTATCGCGGTTGTAGCCGCAGGCGCCACTCTCCAGGCTTCCGGCGGTCTTGACTGCATGCTTCAGATTGCTGAAAAAGTCCTACGTAAACGTCCGAAGATGGTGACATTCCTTGCACCGCTTTGCACATTCACGCTGACAATTCTTTGCGGTACAGGCCACACTGTTTACACGATGCTGCCGATTATTTATGACGTAGCGATCAAGACCGGTGTTCGTCCGGAACGTCCGATGGCAGCTTCCTCTATCGCTGCTCAGATGGGCGTTATCTGCTCTCCGGTGTCTGTTGCCTGCGTTTCCATGGTTGCTCTTATCGCCGGCCACCCGATGGCCAACGGTACAGATGTCGGCCTCGTTGAACTGCTCAGCCTGACAATTCCTGCCGGCCTGATCGGTCTTCTCGTTATGGCCACATACTCCAACTTCCGCGGTAAAGACCTCGACAAAGATCCTGTCTTCCAGGCTCTTATCGCTGATCCGGAAGCTAAGAAGTATGTTTACGGCGACTCTCTCACTCTCCTTGGCAAGAAGCTTCCCGCCAGACAGTGGACCGCTATGTGGATCTTCCTTGGCGTGGTTGCTGTCGTTGCCCTGCTTGGTGCCTTCAGTGATCTTCGTCCGATGGTTGGCAAGAAACCGCTGTCCATGACTCTGGTTATTCAGATGTTCATGCTCGCCTGCGGTGCCCTGATCTGCTTCTTCACAAAGACTCCTCCGAAGTCCGTCGGCGGTACAGCAGTGTTCCGCTCCGGTATGGTTGCTGTGGTCTGCGTGTTCGGTGTTGCTTGGATGTCCGACACAATCTTTAAGGCTCACCTCAACGAACTGAAAGAAGTTCTCGTTGAATACGTCAGGCTTTATCCGTGGGCATTCGCCATCGTTCTGCTCCTCGTTTCCAAGCTGGTTAACTCCCAGGCTGCTTCTGTCGCGATCGTTGTTCCGGTTGCTCTGAGCATCGGTACACCGGCCGGTGTTGTCGTCGGCTGCATCTCCGCTTGCTACGGCTACTACATTATCCCGACATACCCGTCTGACCTGGCTTCTATCGAATTCGACCGCTCCGGTACAACCCACATCGGTAAATTCGTTATTAACCACTCGTTCATCCTCCCGGGCTTGATCGGCGTTATCACTGCGACTATCGCTGGCTACTTCATGGCCCTGGCTAGAGGCTGGATCTAATTAGATCGCTTAGCATCTAACTAATATCTCAACTTAGGGGAAGCTCGTAAGGGCTTCCCCCAAGTTTTTATTAATCTTATAGTGGTATTCCGTGGACATCCTCACCGCCCGTTGATAACGTGAGGCTCAGTCGGAGAATACATAACAGAGGAACAGCTTCATGAATTATTCTGCGCTCGTTGTTTCCAGTGCTCCCGGTCGATTTCCCGAGATGCTGAAGGCGATTGAGTCTCTTTCCAACGTTGAGATCCACCATAAAGACGAGAAGACATGCCGCTGCATTGTCATTATTGAAGGCGAAGATATCGGCGTTGAAATGGACAAATTTAAGGAAATTTCCGCACTAGACGAGGTCGTCGACGCGTCCCTTGTCGCACATAACTTTGAAGAGAGCGCGGAGATTACTCCCATTCAAGATTTAACCCGGCTCAACTAGGGTTCATTTTTAATCTAACTCGCAAAGAGTTAAATACAGGAGCGAAAATGACGATTAATACACCCCAAATTAAACGTCGTGAGTTACTGAAGAGCGGTCTTGCAGCCTCGGCAGCCATGACCGTCGGTATCCCGGTATCAGAAATAGCTAAGGCAGCAGTACAGTCGACTGAAGGCACCGTTGTATGGACCAAAGGCGTCTGCCGCTTCTGCGGAACCGGCTGCGGTCTTTTGGTCGGAACCAGAGACGGTCGCGTAATCGCAACAAAGGGTGATCCGGATGCGCCGGTCAACCGCGGTCTTAACTGCATTAAAGGCTACTTCAACGCAAAAATTCTCTACGGCAAAGATCGTCTGACTCAGCCCCTGATGAGACGCACAAACGGTAAGTTTGATAAGAACGGTAAGTTCGAAGCAGTCTCCTGGGACGAAGCGCTCGATGAGATGGCAAAACAGTTCCTGCGTGTCTACAAGAAAAAAGGACCGACAGGTGTTGCGATCACAGGCAGCGGTCAGTACACCATCCCTGAAGCTTACGCGGCGAGCAAGCTCGTTAAGGCCGGTTGGCGCTCCAACAACCTCGATCCGAATGCTCGTCTTTGTATGGCGAGCGCGGTCGTCGGTTTCTATCAGGTGTTCGGTATTGATGAGCCTGCAAACAACTACAGCGATATTGAGAAGTGCAACACCATGATCCTGTGGGGCAACAATATGGCCGAAGCCCATCCGGTTCTTTGGTCACGTGTTGCCGACCGTAAGCTTACGCACAAAGATACGAAGATTATCAACGTCACGACGTACAGGAACATGAGTTCCAACCTCGCTGACCAAACCATCATTTTCAAACCCAATACCGACCTTGCGATTCTGAACTACATCCTGAGAGAAATCGTCAAGCGCGACGCGGTCGATCACGATTTCGTGAATAAGCACTGCATTTTCGCGGCCGGCGCGATGGATATCGGCTACGGCATGCGTCCGACCGACAAGTACGCATTCCCGGCAGAAAAAGATGTTCAGGCCAAACAGAACGAAATCAAACTCGACAAGTGGGAAGCCATCGCACAGGGCCGTAAAGAGGGTCAGGTTGTTAAACAGACTCAGCAGGGCGGAAAAGCCGGTGCCCACTGGAGCATCACTTTCGAAGAATTCAAGAAAGGGCTGGAGCCTTATACCCTTGACTTCGTTGCGGAACTCTCCAAGGGAGATCCGGACGAACCGATGGAAGAATATAAGAAGAAACTCGTTAACCTTGCCGACACAATGATCGACAAGAAGAACGATGTCCTCAGCTTCTGGTGCATGGGCGCCAACCAGCATCAGCGCGGCGTATGGGTGAACGAGCAGATCTATGCGGTTCATCTGCTGCTTGCCAAACATGCTCGCCCGGGCAACGGCGCGTTCTCTCTTACCGGTCAGCCCTCTGCCTGCGGTTCTGCACGCGAAGTCGGAACGTTCTGCCACAGACTGCCTTCTGACCTGCTCGTTGCCGCAAAACCGGCGCGCGTCAAGAGTGAAAAGATTTGGGGTGTTCCTGAAAAGACCATTAACCCGAAAGTCGGTCAGGCCTTTATGGGAATTCTTCGCGGGTTGGAAGACGATTCCATTAACTTCCTTTGGACTCAGGTTGTGAATCCCTTCCAGGCGGCTCCGAACTCCAACCACTGGCTGAAAGCGGCCCGCCATCCGGACAATTTCATTGTCGTAGCGGATGCCTATCCGACATTCTCCTGCCAGTATGCCGACTTGGTTCTTCCGGTTGCCATGATCTTTGAAAAATGGGGTCTCTACGGCAATGCCGAAAGACGTACTCAGGGCTGGCAGCAGATGGCTAATCCTCCGGGAGAGGCAAGAACCGACCTTTGGACCATGATGGAATTCGCCAAACGCATCAAGATCAAAGACTGCTGGGGCGAACAGCCTGTCCCGGGCCTTAAGGTCGAAGGATATGAAGACGGCAAGCTGCCGAGCGTTCTTGACGCAGCGAAAGAAATGGGCATCGATCCGGAAGCCACGCTCTACGATGTTCTTTACGCTCGTGACGACTACACCAAAGTCGCCTGGCCTGATCCCGATCTCGAAAGCAAGATCAACAGTACAGCTGCTCCTGCCAAACTGAACTGGTTCCCGGAAAAAGCGCTCTTTAACGAGTACCGTCAGTTCACGCTTGGAGACGGCCATGACCTGGCTGACTTCAATACCTACATGAATTCGACAACGCGCGGCCTGATGTGGCCTGTCGTCAACGGCAAGGAAACACCGTACCGCTTTAACCAGGACTATGACCCGTACGTTAAGGAAGACGGTTATCAGTTCTACGGCAAGCTCTTTAAAGCGATTCCGACAGGCAATCTGTACGGAGTGACCGATCCGAAACCGGTTCCACTGCCCAATAAGGCGAAGATTTTCTATCGTCCGTATGCGGCACCTGTTGAGCAGCCTGACCAGAACTATGATCTGTGGCTCTGTACCGGACGTATTCTTGAGCATTGGCATACCGGTTCAATGACCATGCGCGTACCGGAACTGGAAAGAGCTCAGCCGAACGCGTTCCTGTATATGAACCCCGATGATGCGGCTAAGCGCGGCCTCAAGAACGGCGATTACGCCACGGTTGAAAGCCGCCGCGGCAAGATCAGCGCGATTGTTCAGACTAACCAGCGCAACTTCATGCCGAAGGGAACCACCTGGCTTGCGTTCTTTGACCGTAAGGTTCAGACCAACCAGGTTGTGATCGACGCGACGGATCCGATTTCTGAAGAACCGGATTTCAAGAAGTCCGCGGTCAAGGTTTACAAAGCAGGTTAATTCCTTAACGGAGGAGGGCGCTTCTAAAGCGTCCTCCCAAGCTCATTTTCTATGACTACACACTCGAGACGCGATGTGCTCAGAAAGGGCGTGCAGATCGGAGCAGTCGGAGTCGGCGCCGGTCTTCTGTGGGGACTTTTTCTGCAGAAGACGGGGCGGGCCCAAGGCTTTGTTCCTCGTCCTCCCGGAGCTTTGCCGCCGAATGAATTTGAAACCGCCTGCTCTAAGTGCGGGCTCTGTGTGGAAGCGTGCCCCTATGACACACTGAAACTTGCAGGCTTTAAGGATATCGCTGCTCCGGGAACTCCGTTCTTTGAGCCGCGAGAAATTCCCTGTTATATGTGCAGGGACATTCCCTGTGTGAAAGCGTGTCCCTCCGGGGCGCTTCCTCATACTTTCGAAGACATTACCAAAGCAAAAATGGGCGTCGCGGCGATTGACCATAATTCGTGTCTTTCCTGGCAGGGGCTTCGCTGCGAGATCTGCTACCGAGACTGTCCCGAACAGAATAAGGCCATCATTATTGAGAACCATCCGAGGCTTCTCAGCAAGCATGCGATGTTCGTTCCGGTTGTGATGCCTGACAGCTGCACGGGCTGCGGTCTCTGCGTGCACAGCTGTCCGACGGATCGGCCCTCTATCAACATCGTCGATCCGGAAAAATTCCTGGGCAAGATTGGTGATCACTACCGTCTTGGCTGGAAAGAGAAGCTGGATGCTCGAGCAGTCCCCGAGGCTCCGATGAAGGACGCAGGAAAGCCCGGCGGTCTTGATTTTCTGAATTCGGAGCTGCCATGACGGAAAAACAGAAAAAGATACGCCACCTTTCTCAGCCGAAAACGGCAGCCGAATGGATTTATCGTCTTCGGTTTACGATCGCGAGAAGATTCGTGCAGTTTTGTCTTCTGGCGTTTTTTTTCGGTTCTGCTCGATTCGGATTCAAGGTCGCGGATAAATTTATCCTATCCGGTGATTTATCAAGTTCCAGAATCTTGGACATGATTCCGCTTGCAGACCCGTTTGCCGCGCTTCAGCGTCTGTGCGCACAGTACTGGCTTTCTCCGGAAACGCTGATCGGTGCAGGTTTGGTTCTTGCGTTTTACTGGGTTGTCGGCGGCAGAAGTTTCTGCGCCTGGGTATGCCCGATGAATCTCGTGACTGACTTTGCATTTTGGTGTCGGGAAAAGCTCGGTATCAAAACCAATGTGCTGTCCCTCAGTTCAAATCTGCGTTATTTGCTTTTGGCGGTGTCATTGATTCTTTCGCTGTGCACTGGCATTGCGGCGTTTGAGGCGATTAGCCCGCAGGGAGTTCTTTGGCGCGAGATCGTTTTTGGCGGAGTCTATGGTCTGCTGAGTGTGATATTCGGTATCTTTGCTCTGGACTTAGCGGTATCGAAACGCGGCTGGTGCGGCCATCTCTGTCCGCTTGGAGCGTTTTGGGCGTTGTGGGGCCGCCTCAGCGCGACGAAGGTTAAGTTTGACAACGATACCTGCACTCGCTGCGGCGACTGCCTAAAGGTGTGTCCGGAGCCTCAGGTGATCAGTTTTAAGGACGCCGCCAAGGTCGGAATGATTCGCTCGGGAGAATGCACAAACTGCGGAAAATGCGTAAGTGTATGTCCGGAAAATAGCTTGAAGTTCGGAATTCGATTTATTAAAGATACAAAGAAAACTCAATAGGAGTTCCTATGAAAAAACTTTTATTCATCTCATTGTTCCTGATGGCTGCCGCGCCGACAATGGCTCAGAATCCTTCGGATAACGCGATAGAAGATAAATTTGTTCCGCCGATGATTCCTCATCCGGTGGCAAACTTCTTGCCGATTACACCGACGAAAAATGCCTGCCTGATGTGCCATCAGCCGGCTAAACCCGGAGTTGAGGCAAAGAAGGGCCAGCCGACACCGCTTCCTGCCAGTCATGTGACCGGAGATAAAGTTAATCCGAATCGCTATGAATGCATGCTTTGCCATGCGGAAGTTCTTCCCGCGAAGAAGTAATCGCATGAACGCATAAAGAAAAATCCGGGCGAGTGCTCGTATTTTTCTTTTAGAGGTTGTTTTCGCTGGCCCAGACCGCCGCTTCGACTCGTGATCGGAAGGAGAGTTTGCGAAGCAGGTGCTTTACGTGAACCTTTACGGTTCCGTCCGATATGGAAAGGACTCGCGCAATTTCCTTATTAGTTTGACCATGCGCGATAAGTTTCAGAATTTCGAGTTCCCGGTCGGTCAAATCGGACATTCTTCTTTCTTTTCCGAATCCGTCTTCTTTCAGGCATTCCGCCAGCACCTGATTCATGGGTCCGGAGAGGACCGTTTGACCGTTAAGGCCGCGTCGGATGTCTTCTAAGATTTGATCAGGTTCCTGATCTTTAAGGAGGTAGCCGTCGGCGCCGTTCTGGAAACACTGCAGCAAATCGGCCGAGGAGTCGGAAACCGTCAGCATAATGACTCGAATGGACGGGTCTTCCTGTTTTACAGCCGTTAAGATTTCCACGCCGCTGGTGTTTTTCATATTCAGGTCAAGGAGTACCAGATCCGGTTCGGATTGGCGAACGGCAGCCATTGCGCTTTCAAAATCGCCGGCTTCGGCGACCACTTCAAATATCGGGTTCATTCCCAGCAGCTGGACAACGCCTCGTCGGAAAAGAGGATGGTCGTCAACGACGACAACTCGATAAGTTTCTGCCATACCGTTCCTATC
>NZ_CALPCV010000008.1:0-85503 GCF_943193095.1 Parasutterella muris
GCGCCAGTTGGATTTCGTTGTTACGATAAAGCACTCGACCGGAGGGTGGTACCAGCCGGGGAGAATCGGTATCAGCTGTCCAGAGGCAATTTCTTGGGCACAGTGCAGAAGAGGGAGGTCAACCGCAATTCCGAGGCCGTCCAGAACGGAACGCTTAATCGCGAGAATATTCCCGACGCGCACGACTTTCTGCCATTTTATTTCTGTTTCTTCTTCTCCGTTCGAGAGCGTTTTAGTCGCATGACGGACAGTCCCGTCATAAAGCAGCACGGTATGCTGACTCAGCTCGCTCGGGTGCTGAGGCATACCGTATTTTTCTATGTATTGGGGCGAAGCGACCGGAACATAGACGTTTCTGCCGCGTGAGAATGAAATAAGTCGGGAATCGGTCGGTTTAAAGCTCACGACAGCGATGTCTGCTTTGTACTGAAGCACGTCAGCAAGGTTTCCGCCGCCGACAATATCAAACGAGATTTCCGGATACATGGAATTGAATTCCATCAGCATCGGCATCATGTAGCGTGTCACAAAGCCCGGCGCAAGAGAAAGGCGGATTTTGCCGTCGATTTGCGCGGAGCGCTGCGTCAGCTCGGCAATCATCTCCTGATGAAGTCGAATGACATGAATCGCGCTCTCATAAGCGGCGCTGCCGACTTCAGTGAGCTGAAGCGGCCGCATATTGCGTTTAATCAGATCCTGCCCCAGAGCCGTTTCAAGCGATGAGACCGCCCGTGAAACGGTAGAAACTTCGACATCAAACTCTGCAGCGGTATCAGAGAAGTTTCTGGTTTTGCAAAGACTGCAAAACATACGCCATGCGCTGAGATCATCCAGTTTTGACATTTACTTTCCTCTAGTTAGGTAAAAGAATGATAAAACATGCAGTTGCGAGCAATCATGATAAATACGCAATTACTTTGCGAATTACGCAAAATTCAATTTCTCTTTTTGCATGGGCTTGTCAAAGAAAAAATTTCAGAATGTAAATAAGAAAATCAAATCAAACCCGGAGAAAACAGAATGTCCCTTAGAGACGAATTTTTCTGGCTTGGAGAAATTAACAAAGCCACGCTTGTTATTAATTCACGCCAGGGTCTTCTTCCCATGCCGATCGCGCTGGAAGCCGCCAAGGCTTTGCGCGAAGTACTTGCAGACGGGGAGGCCGATCCGACAAAACGCGCAAAGACATATATCACCTTTGAGCCGCTGATGCTGAAGAAAGCCGGTCCTGAGATCACTTTGATGCATGCCGGCCGTTCAAGTCAGGATATGCACGCGACTTACAGATCGGCTCTTCTGAGAGATCACGTTCTTGAAGTCTATAACGCGCTCGACACTGTCAAAGAAACACTGACAGCGCTTGCCGACAAGAACCGCGAAACAGTGGTTCCGAACTACACCAACGGTGTTGCCGCTCAGCCCAACAGCCTTGCGCATTATTTCCTTGCGTTCCTCGCCGGATTCAATCGTGACGCAGAAAAGATGAGACAGTTCTACGCACGCCTTGACCGCTGCCCGATGGGAAGCACGGTGCTCAACGGCACCTGCTGGCCGCTTGACCGTAAAGCGATGGCTGAACGTCTTGGCTTTGCCGCTGTCGCGGAAAACGCTTATGACGCGACACAGGTTGGTCAGAGCGATCTGCCCTGCGAATTCGCTTCTATCCTTGCGGGCATCTGCCTGCACATCAATGTCTTCCTTGAAGACCTGATGGTTCAGTATGCTCAGGCTCGTCCCTGGATGCTGCTTCAGGAAGGCGGAGACAATACTTACGTTTCTTCCGCGATGCCGCAGAAACGCAATCCGGGTCTGGTCAACAACTGCAGAACCGAAGCTTCAAGCGTTATCGGTGAAGCTCAGGCTGAAATTTTCCGCGCTCATAACCTGCAGAGCGGCATGATTGACCCGAAGACACAGGGTCACAACGGTGCACTTGCTCAGCATGCGGTTAAGACGCTCACGATGTTCAACCGTGTCCTTAACGCTCTGGTCATCAACAAAGACCGCGCTCTGGAAGAGCTGAACAGTGACTGGACCGCCAGTCAGGAAGTTGCCGACCGTCTGATGAAAGAGTACGGCGTGCCCTTCCGCATCGGTCACCACGTCGCGAGCAAGATGGTGGGCTACGCGAGGGCCAACAACATTCTTCCGCTTCAGTTCCCGCATGAAAAGATGCGTGAAATCTACCGCGAAGTTATTGAAACCGAATATCCGGAAGGCAATCCCGAACTTCCGATGAGTGAACAGGAGTTCAAGGATGCGTTAAATCCTGTCTCTATCGTTCACAACAGAAAGACTTTAGGCGGTCCGCAGCCTGAAGAGCTCCAGCGCATGCTTGCCGAACAAGCAGCCGAAAACAAGCTCAGCAGCGACTGGGCGGAGCAAAAATCCCAAGCTATTGCAACAAGCCTCTCAAATCTGGATCAAGAATTTAACAAACTAGGAGAATAAACATGACTGCCTTACTCCCTTGGTTCGCCCTAGTAGTGACACTGCTAGCAGGCTGGGCCATTATTAAACGAATGTCGACCTCAATGGTTCTGCTTTTTGCAGGTCTCGCGATGATTGGTTTCGCTGTTGTCTGCGGCGTTACCGGTTTCCTTCCCAAAGGTGTCAAACCGTCGGGCTTCGTCCTTTTCGACATTTTTGACCTGCTTCGCTCGATCGCGACCAAACAGGTTTCCGGCATCGGCTTCCTGATTATGGTTGCCGGCGGCTACGCTGCCTACATGGACCGTATCGGCGCTGCCCGCGCTCTGGTTAAGGTCTGCGTCAAACCGCTTAACGCGCTGTCCTCTCCGTACCTCGTTCTGGTTATGGGTTACTTCATCGGCCAGTGTCTGGTTACCGTGATTCCGAGTGCTGCCGGCCTGGCGATGCTTCTCCTGGTTGCGCTCTTCCCGATTCTTACTGGTGTCGGCTGCTCTCCGGCTGCCGCATCTGCTGTCATCGGCACATCCGCCGGTATGACCTTAGGGCCGGCCGCGGGTACTGCAAACCTTGCAGCTAAAGTTGCTGATCTTGATCCGATCATTTACTTCGTTCAATGCCAGCTTCCCGTTGCGATTCCGACTCTGATTGTTGTTGCTATCTGCCACTATTTTGTTCAGAAGTACTACGACAAGAAGAACGACGACGTCTATACTGAAGCCATCCTGACTAAGAAAGACGACGATCGCCATGTTCCCGCTTGGTATGCGATTCTTCCGGCTCTGCCCATCTTCCTGATGATTATCTTCAGCAAGCTGGTTTATTCCGCTGTCAAACTGAACACGATCTCCGCTCTCCTTCTGGTTTGGGTCTTCACAATCCTTGTTGAACTTATCCGTCGTCGTGATGTTAAAGCAGTCCTTGCTGACGGTGCCTTCATCTTCAAAGCCATGGGCGGTATGTTTGCATCCATCGTCGCGCTGATCATCTGTGCCGAGTTCTTCGCTACAGGTCTGAAAGTGACAGGTCTGATCGGTGCTCTGATTGCTCACGCTCAGAACCTTGGTCTCGGCGCCAATGGTATGACAGCTGTTCTGACTGCTGTTGTCGGTATCGTAACATTCCTCACTGGTTCCGGTGTCGGCGCGTTCTCGAGCTTCGCTGCTCTCGGACCTGAAGTTGCCGGCGGCTTAGGCGGAACAGTCTCTGCCTTCGTTACTCCGATGCAGTTTGCTTCCGGCATGCTTCGCGCCATGTCTCCGGTTGCAGGCGTTATCATCGCGGTTGCCGGTGCTGCCGGTGTCTCCCCGATGGCTATCGTACGCCGCACATGGATCCCGATGATCGCCGGCATGATCACCGTCATGATCGCCGACTTCGTCTTCCTGAGCTAACTCCGTTACTCCAAGGCCCCGCAAGGGGCCTAAATTAAATAAGGATCGAACTATGAAGAAACTTTTAATTTCTGCGCTTTTCCTGGCAGCTGCCTCAATGAGCGTTAACGCGCTGGAAACGGATGTTAAGCCGACAGTTACCGACATCAAAAATCACAATCCTAAAACCGGCTTAATCGTCGGAAACTCCTACAGCTTCTACAACTGCGGTGTTCACGGCTATCTGCGCGGTCTGACCAGAGAAGATAAACGCGATTGGAAAGCCAGAATCATTACGATCAGTTCCGGCAGACTTTCCTATCATGACGTTCCGCAGTATATGGGTCCGCACGAGATGGATCCGTACGCAAAATTTGATGATAAGAAAGAGCTGATCAACCCGATGTTTGACGTCGTTGTCCTGCAGGGCATGTCGTCCGAACCGATCGCTGCTAAGAGCATCCCCACTTTCAAGAAGTATCTGAAGGAACATGTTGAGACCATTAAAGCGAAAGGCGCAGAACCGATCGTTGTCGTGACTTGGGCCCGTCAGGACAAGCCGGAAGACACAAAGCGTCTTGCCGATTCCATCATTTCCGAAGCGAACGCCAACGGCGCAATCGCTCTGCCTGTCGGACTTGCTTTTGCTGAAAGTCTGAAGCGTCGCCCCGATCTTCTGATGCATCAGAAGGATAAGAGCCATCCGACAGCTGCCGGTTCTTACCTGTACGGCGCAATGCTCTACGGTCTTCTGTTCAAGAAGAGCCCGGTCGGCATGAAGTATCCCGGCGAATGCGAAAAGCCGCTCAAGCCTGAAGACGCAAAGCACCTGCAGCAGGTTGCTTGGGACGTTCTGACAGAGTTCTACGGCTGGAAAAAATAAAGAATCCCCTTAAAAATTAACTCCTCCTCCTAACGAGTTTTGGTCTTTAGGCGCAAGTCTAAAGACCGTTTTTTAATGCGCATTGGGGAAGATCGACGGTATCAGGCAGGGAAGTCTTTTTTGCGAGCGAGAGGTGAACAAGGCTCATTGCAGTTGAAGGCCAGATGAGGGAGAGCCACTTCGGAGGTTCCTTGTGAAAAACAGCGTCGTAATCTTTCAGCGCGCTTCTAAGGCCTTTTTTGCTGTTGTCTGAAGTGTATCCGTTCTGCTGCAGCATTCTTGTCAGCATTTCATTGAAATCCAAACCGGAAGAGATGCGATTTGCAAAGCCGGCTTCATCAAGTTCCTGCATATTTAATTCCTCACAAGAGAATCACATCATAAAAGAAAGACTCCGCAAAAAGCGGAGGCCGGACCTAGTTTGATCGTTTAGGCGTGATTACTGCTGCTGAGCCGGAGCATTCTGCGCAGGCGCTGTGTTTTGCTGAATCGGAGCCTGCGGATCAACTGTCTGCGGCACCATCATCATGCCACCCATCATCGGGACCTGAATCATAGGAATTGCGTCAGGCGGCATCGGAGCTGACTGAGCCGCGGCAGGAGCCTGGGGCATAGGCAGTGTCAGTGGAGCAGGCTGAACCTGAGGCATGGGCTGAACCTGAGGCATGGGCTGAACCTGAGGTGTAGCTTGTTCCGGAGCAGGAGTCTGCGCCTGCGGCATAGACGGTGTTATCGGTGCAGCCTGAACCGGAGCGGCGGGCGCAGCGGCATTAGGAGCATGGTGAGCGGTCTCACTCGGCAGCTGCATCAGCACGCCAAGCTGGCCGGAAATATAGCCTAAGGCGATCAGAGACTGATCTCTTGACATCGGAATGCCGTACTGCTGTGCTCGATTCATTAGGAAATTTGAGGCGCTGTTAATTTCAGCCTGATCGACCGGAAATTCACCAAACTTCATCCGTCCCATAGATGCGAGCTTTGCAATCGTAGACGTAGCAGGATTAAGCGTAATAGGCGCTTCTTGAGCGTTTACGGAGAAGGTCATAGTAAGAGCCGCGGCGCAAAGGCAAGCGGCTGTAAGTTTTCTAAAAGACATACAATCCTCCATATCAGATGGTACGGACTGTACTCCGTAGAAACCCTAACGCAATAGACCGGACGTCGAATTTACCCAAAGTGATATTGTAAATTTATAAAAATCAATTAGATGGAAGTTTATCTAAAGCTTCAATCACAATGTTTTTTGTAAGCAATTCCGGCAAAACCGTCGTTTTTCCGTCAGGTGAGTAGAGGATATAAAGAGGGACTCCGCTTCGGCCGAAACTTTCGAGCGCCTGTGTGATATCCGGGTTTTGATTGGTCCAATCGGCAACGAGAAAGACGACGCCGTGCTGTTTAAAGGCTTTGCGAATGTCCTCACGATCGAGTACAGCAATCTTGTTTGCCTGGCACGTGACGCACCAGGAGGCAGTAAAGTCCACGAAAACAGGTTTGCCTGCTTTCAGAGCGTTTTCGACTGCCTGAGGCGACCAGGCGTCTGCGGCCTGAACCGCGGCATCGGGCTGCCTAAAGAGCGGAGAGGATGCGGCTGCAAAGAGAAGTACGGCGCAGGCAGCGCTCAGAACGATCGGCAGTTTGGCCGTTAAAAGTGAGAACTGCAGTTTTCCATACAGGAAAAGACAGACGCAAAGAGAGATGACGGCCGCGATGTACAGCACAAGCGCAGTGAAGCTGACCTGCTGGGAGAGAACCCACAAAAGCCAGATCATCGTCAGAAGCATCGGGATCGCCATCAGCTTTCTGAAGACGTTCATCCATGCGCCCGGTTTCGGCATCCAGGCGGTAAGCACCGGGAAGAGAGAAAGCACAAGCCAAGGCAGGCTCATGCCAAGCCCAAGCGCAAGGAATACAAAAATAGATTCCCGGATCGAAGCGGTAAGCGCGTAACCGAGCGCAGCGCCCATGAAAGGAGCGGTACAGGGAGAGGCTGCGACAACCGCCAGAACGCCGGTCGCGAAACAGTTCAATAAAGAGTTGGAGTAACTTCCGCCGCTGACGCGGACGCAGGAAAATTCAAACCAGCCGAGCAGATTGACGCTAATGGCCGCAAAAATCACGGCAAGCGAAGCGACAAAGATCGGAGACTGCAGCTGGAAGCCCCAGCCGACAGAAATACCGGCGCTCTTGACCGCAATGAGTACGCCTGCAAGAACCAGCATGGTGAGCAGAACACCGAGTGTGAAAACCACGCCGTGAAGCGGCAGATTGATGCGCTGACGATCCTGTACCAGACTGAGAATTTTGAGCGAGAGTACCGGAAAGACGCACGGCATGACGTTAAGGATCAGACCGCCGATAAAAGCCATGGCGACTGCGAGCCAAGAAGAAAGGCCGGTCTGCGGGGTGTCGTCTGAAACAGTGGGGGCGGCAACCGTACCGCTTTCAAGAGGGACGGAAAAAGATCCGGCCCAGCCGCCTTTTAGAGGACCTCCGTCGGCAGCGAACACGCCGGAGAATTGAGAACCGGCTTTGAGCTCATCCGTACCCTGAAGCGTCACGGAGATTTTGTCAGCAGAGCGGGATACGGACTGCGGAGCGCCGTATACAACAACAGAGTCGTCGCCCTCGGCGAAGACATAAAAATGATGAAACGGTTCTGTGGATTTGAAAGTTACGCGCACCGCATGCGTCTTGGGATCGAAAACGCCGGAGGCGTCTGAGAGAGGGCTCGGCATTGCGGTATGAGACGCCTCAAAGAGCGTACTTGCCTTTGTTGCACCGCCGTCTTTGTCCGCGACCTGAACGGCAAGCGTCAGACTCGCTTTGCCGGGAACACACTGGTCTGCACACATCAACCACGAAACTTCGGCTTTAATGTCCTGAACGGAACCGACTTTTGCGCTTGCGGGAACAGAGATACGGACCGGCAGAAGCACTTCATCGCCGTAGCCGTAATTGACGAGATCGCCGATCTTAAAGACGGCAGGTGTCGGCCAAAGAATCTCAGAGGCGTGCCATCCCTGCGGGAGCGACCATTGAATTCGGGTAGGAAGTCCGGTGTCGCCGGTGCTCTTCCAATAAGTGTGCCATTTGCTGTCATGCCTGAGTAAAAGGCCGATTTCGAATTCTGTGCCCGGAACGGCGTCGTGAAAACGACTGACCAGTTCGGCCTGAACGGGCTCCGGTTTTTTCCACGGCTGGGCCTGAACGCTCAGACCAATGAAGAAAAGGGATAAAAACAGAAGTCTAAGGAGGCGAAGAAATGACATACAAAAGACAGGAAGCCGCGGGGCGGGGCCCCGCGGAGAGTGTGAGATTAACCGTGGACGCGCTTGACTTCAGCAAAGGCTTTGTCAGCGGCCTCAAGTGTGCGGGCAATGACGGAATCGTCATGCGTAATGGAGACAAATCCGGCCTCGTAGATGCTCGGGGCTAAATAAACTCCGTTATCAAGCATGGCGTGGAAGAACGTTTTGAAGCGTTCGCCGTCGCATTCCATCACTTCTTTAAAGGAAGTGGGGCAGGAGCCGCGGAAATAGATACCAAACATGCCGCCCATGCTCTGAGCAGAGAACTGCACGCCGTGTTTTTTGGCGGCTTCGCCGAGACCGCGGACTAACTTGGCTGCCTGAGCGGAAAGGCGCTTGTAGAAGTCAGGAGCCTGAATTTCCTTGAGAGTTGCAAGACCGCAGGCAACCGCGACCGGGTTTCCGGAGAGAGTTCCTGCCTGATAGACGGCGCCGAGCGGAGCGACACAGTTCATGATGTCACGTTTGCCGCCGAAAGCCGCGACGGGCATGCCGCCGCCGATGACTTTGCCAAACATAGTGATGTCCGGATCAATACCGTAAACTGACTGAGCGCCTCCCAGCGCGACTCGGAAACCGGTCATGACTTCGTCAACGATAAGAACCGCGCCGTGCTTAGCGGTCTCTTCACGCATCGCGTTGAGGAATTCCTGCGTGGCGGGAACCATGTTCATGTTGCCGGCAACGGCTTCGACAATCACGCAGGCGATTTCGTCGCCCTGCTTGTCAAAGAGTTCTCGAATCATCCGCGGATTGTTGTATTCGAGGACGATGGTGTCGTTTGTGACGGCTTCAGGCACGCCGGCTGAGCTCGGAGTGCCGAAGGTGAGCTGACCGGATCCGCCCTTAACCAGTAAAGAGTCGCTATGGCCGTGGTAGCAGCCTTCGAATTTCACGATCTTATTTCTGCCGGTGTAGCCGCGGGCGAGACGAATCGCGCTCATACCGGCTTCCGTGCCGGAAGAAACCAAACGAACTTCCTCAATGGAAGGAATCAGTTTTTTAATTTCTTCAGCGATCAGGACTTCGGCCTTGGTCGGTGCGCCGAAACTTAAACCGTTATCGACGGTGTGTTTGACGGCTTCAATTACCTTAGGATTGTTATGACCGAGAATCATGGGGCCCCAAGAGCCGATGTAGTCGATATAACGTTTGCCTTCAATGTCAAACATATGCGGTCCGAGCGCCTTTTCAATAAAACGCGGCGCGCCGCCAACCGAACGGAATGCGCGAACAGGTGAGTTCACGCCGCCGGGAATTGATTCTTGGGCTCTGTCAAAAAGAACCTCGTTCTGGTCCATAACGCTTCTCCAGTGCATTGATTAAATAAAAAATAGCGTCCTTGTGTGGACGCTATCCTAAATGAAAAAGATAAAGATATCCTTAAAAAATTCTTTAGAAGGCCAGACCGACCGCAATTTTGAATGTCGCAGGCGAGGGCCTCATTGAGTAGGAAGAATCCGCCGTGTGTGTTTCATAGCGCGGGAACGCTAAGTCCACACCGCCGGTGATATGCAGGTTCTTAGTGATAGCGTAAGTGCCGCCCGCCTGCACCACGGGAGAGAAATCTCCTTTGTGGTAGCTGGTTCCTGCTTCAAATTTAGAACCCTGAAGTCGGAAATAGCCGGCACCGATGCCCGCATAGAGCTTGACGGAATCGGAAGCCTGCATATGGTACTGAGCGGTGAGCTGGTAGCCTCTGAGCTTGAAGCTGCCGATTTGGCGTCCCTGAGAGCGCACCTTTTGCTCTGCCGACTGTGTAATGCCGAAGTCGAGTGCCCAATGCGGCGTTACAAAGAATCTGATACCGCCGCTGTAGGCGCCTTCGGAAGTGGTTGTCGCGTTATGCGGCATTCCCTTCATGTCGTTTTTCTGATAGCCGCCGCCTGCATAAATCAGGAAACGGTTGGAGAACAGATTGTTGCTCGAGAAATCCAGACTCTTGTTTCCCTTGGCGTCGGTCGCGTAGTTGGCAAAGAAGAAAAAGATGTTGCTGAACGGAACATACGTGCCGTAGATAGAAAAAGCGTCGGTACCGAAACCGAGGAGCGGTAGCGGGGCCGGGAACGGGATCCACTTATAGTCACCGCGGGCGGTAATGCCGAGAGTGTAGCCGGCTTCAGCGTAGAAGTCCGAATTTCCGAGCCGCCATCTTGAGAGCCATCCGTAACCGAGGAACGGCTCGATATTGCTGTGCGAATCGGAAAACGCCATCGCGTAAACAATTCTGCGGTTGCCGCGATCATCAATGAAATTCCGTGTGACGCCGCCGCCCCAGGTATAGCCGTTTTCGTTGCGGCGTTTTGGTGTCTTATAGGCCCAGCCCGGGTGAATGGTATAGGCAGGCAGAATGAGGCCATCGGTGCCTTCAAAGAAGATCTTCTTAAATCCGCTCCAGCTGTCCGAGACGTAGCTGTCGGTTCTGTCCTCTGCTGACAGGGCGCCCGCAGGGAGCGTATCCAGAATCGCGTCCCAGGCAGAACGGTCTGCAGCGCCTGCGGGAAAAACTACACCCGCCAATAAAGCGCCGAAAAGATAGTTAGAAATTTTATTTTTCAGTTCAGGCATTTAGTAATGCAGTTATTTATGGGGTCACAAGCTTTGATAATTCTAATAAAAAAAAGCGTATCAACTCGTTTTTTCAGCCGATGGAAAGCATTTTGAGTGTTTATTTATTGACAAACCGGTTGCAAAAAAAACAAAAGGTCTCTAAAGTGTCTTGCGCGCGAAGTCTGTCGGGCGATCGCAGGGGAGAAAGACCTCCGAGGAAAGTCCGGACTCCATAGGACGGTGTAGGAGGTAACGCCTCTCCGCCGCAAGGCGAGGATTAGAGCTACAGAGACGAGCCGATTTAGTTCGGGTGAAACGAGCAATCTCTACACGGAGCAACATCAAATAGGCAGCTGCTGACCCTGTCCGGCGAGGCTGCGGGTAGATGGCTCGATCCCAAGGGTGACTTTGGGACTAGATGAATGACCGCCAAGGCGTTTTTCAACGCTGAACAGAATCCGGCTTATAGACGGACTTCGCGCTCTCTTCACTCTTTAATTCGTCTCATTCCTTCTCATTAATTAGGCGAGGAAAATCCAGTTTGGGCTTAGGTCTCCAATAAGTGGAGAAAAGTGGGAAAAAGTGGCTAAAATTATGCTTACATATTTGCAGTTAATTTAGACGAATTTTCTCGTGTTCCAAGGCTCGCCACACCTCTCTCTTGACGCAAAAGGGCGTCTGTCTGTGCCTTCTCGTTTTCGGAAGACACTGGCCGAGCTGTGTGCCGGGCAAATGACATTTACCCGCCATCCGGACGGCTGCGTGCTGCTGTATCCCAGACCGATTTGGGAGCAGAAAAAGAAAGAACTTCTGGCGCTGCCTTACGGGGCCCGTTTCTTCCAGCGCATTGTAATGGGCAGTGCCGTTGACGTGGATATGGATGCGAGCGGGCGCCTTCTGGTGCCTTCCGAACTTCGTTCGGTCTGCGGTTTGTCAAAAGAGATCGTGCTTGTCGGGTTGGGTTCTCATTTTGAGCTTTGGGATGCTGAAAAGCTGGAGCAGTGCGAGAAGCAGGCTCTGAACGAGGATATGTCTGCGATTACTGCCGCTTTTAATTTTTAAAGAGTCAGCGAAATCGTGCAGTTAAAGGAGTTTAAGCATCAGCCTGTTCTGGCAAAGGAATCTCCGGACGCTTTGGTGACGCAGCCGGATGGAGTGTATATCGACGGGACTTTCGGTCGAGGCGGACACTCGCGCCTGATTCTCGAAAAGCTTAGCAGCAAAGGCCGGCTGATCGCATTTGACAGGGACCCGCAGGCAGTTGAGGCGGCAAGAGAGATCGCTGATGAACAGTTTTCTATTATCCATGCGCCTTTTGCGCAGATGAAAGAGGAACTTGCCAAGATTGGCGTTGAACGTGTGGACGGCGTGTTTTTAGATATCGGAGTCTCGAGCCCTCAGATCGATGATCCGGAGCGCGGCTTTTCGTTCCGCTTTGACGGTCCTTTGGACATGCGTATGGACACATCGAGCGGTCAGACCGCGGCTGAATGGATCGCAAAAGTCGATGTCGGAGAAATGACCCGCGTATTTAAGGAATACGGCGAGGAGAAATTCGCAACCAAAGCGGCCCGAGCGATTGCGGCCGCTCGAGACGCAAAACCGATTGAAACCACAAAGCAGCTTGCCGACATCATTGCGCAGGCTTTGCCAAGAAATAAAAAGGATTTAGGACAGCACCCTGCGACACGTATCTTCCAGGCGATACGCATTCAGGTGAATCAGGAACTCACACAGCTTTGCGAAGCTTTGGAAGCGGCCGGTTCTCTGCTGAATCCCGAAGGTGTGCTCGCGGTCATTTCGTTTCATTCGCTCGAAGACAGAATCGTAAAGCGTTTCTTTGAGGCGGCGCACAACCCCGCATCCAAACTTGATCCGAGGCTGCCGCTGCTTCCCGAGCAAATGCCCGCACCGCTCTTTGAGCGCCCCAAACGCGTCCTTCCGTCCAAGGAAGAATGCGAGGAGAATCCACGCGCCCGAAGTTCAGTGCTTCGCTTTGCCGTCAGAACGGAAGCTCCTTGGCCCGAGGGAGGCGTCTGAAGATGAAAGAGTTTAAGTTTTTGATCTTCGTGATCGTCCTTCTGGAGCTCACTCTGTTTGTCTGCGGCTTTATGGTTGTGGACAACCGTCACAACGCGCGCAGGCTTTTCATTGAGCTTGAGCGCGAACAGCAGATTCATCATTCGCTCAGAGATGAAGAGGCCCGTCTGCGCCTTGAAGTCTCAACACTTGAGCAGAGCCGACAGATAGAAACCAAGGCCAAGGAAAAAGGATTGGCGCCGGTCACCAACGAACAGGTCGTGATTTTGGAACACGGCTCGTCCGAGCATAAAGGAGGCGGCCGGTGAAAATTACTCAATGGTTCAGGGATCTGTGGGACAACATCTTTCTGCCCACCGAAGAAAGACGCGGCAATGATGACAGCGTCAAGGATCTCCTGCGCCTGCGAATTCCGCCCGGCCGAAGCAAGTTCCTGCACTTTGTTCTGCTGTCGCTTTTTTTAGTACTGGGCGCCCGACTGGCATATCTCCAGCTCGGATTTAACACGGAGTTCCTGCAGAAGCAGGGCGCGATGCGCTTTCAGAGAACGATCGAGGTGCCTGCCCGCCGCGGTCTGATCTTGGATAGAAACGGCTCGGTACTAGCGACGAGCGTTCCGGCAAAAGCATTGTGGATCATCCCTCAGGATGTGAAGATTACGGCCGAGCAAAAGAAAGAGCTCAGCAAAACCTTAGGGGTCCCGCTCTCGGAAC
Source organism: Parasutterella muris (assembly GCF_943193095.1). Classification (NCBI taxonomy): domain Bacteria; kingdom Pseudomonadati; phylum Pseudomonadota; class Betaproteobacteria; order Burkholderiales; family Sutterellaceae; genus Parasutterella; species Parasutterella muris. The sequence continues at coordinate 13,298 of NZ_CALPCV010000008.1, forward strand.
TCACGAAGAAAATCAATTCCAAGCGAACTTTTGTGTATATCAAACGTCAGGTCCCGCTTGATGTCGCAGACCGTCTTCTCGCAATGAAAATTCCGGGGCTACACTCGACACGCGAATTTCTGCGCAGCTATCCGGACGGCGAGTCCGAGGCTCAGATTGTCGGTTTGACCGGTCTGGAAGGCAACGGTATCGAGGGAATTGAATTGGCGGCTGAAAAACGCTTGGCCGGGACGGCCGGCTCACGCCGCGTGCTCAAGGACCGTCTCGGACGAATTATCGAGGATGCATGGATTAAAGAGCCGCAAAACGGCGAAGACATCATGCTTACCATCGATTCGAGACTGCAGACCATGGCCTATGAGGCACTTGCGCGTCAAGTCACCGCGCTTCAGGCAAAGGGCGGTGCGATCGTGATCGCTGATCCGAAGACGGGCGATATTCTGGCGCTCGCCAACTATCCGAGCTTTGACCCGAACTCCCGCTCTAAGATTACGCGCGCCGGTGTCCGCAACCGCGCGATCGTCGATACCTATGAGCCGGGTTCAACAATGAAGCCGTTCTCTGTCGCGGCGGGTCTCGAAGAGAAGAAGGTCACGCCGAACACTCTGTTCCAAATCGGTCGATCCATGTCCTTCGGACGACACTCAATCGGCGACTCGCATTACAGCAAAGAGCTGACGGTATCGGGAATTATTCAGCAGTCAAGCAATATCGGAACGTCTAAGATCGCGCTGCTGATGCCGCCGCAGACTATGTGGAACTACTACGACAAACTCGGATTCGGTCATGCGCCGCATATCGGATTTCCGGGCGCGGTCGCAGGCAGACTTCGTCCGCCAAAGAGCTGGAAGCCGATTGAGCAGGCTACGATGTCCTACGGACATGGCGTCACAGTGTCTCTTCTGCAGCAGGTCCGCGCATACACCGCGTTCGCGCGCAACGGAGACATGATCGAGCTTTCCATCTATAAGAATCGGGAGAGCAAAGAACCGCAGCAGGTTTTCAGTCCGAAAACGACTCAGGAAATGCGTAAGATGCTCGCGACCGTTGTGGAAAAGGGCGGTACCGGCGTGCGTGCCCGAGTCAAGGGATATACAGCCGCAGGCAAAACTGGCACCGCGTACAAGGTTGAAGGCGGTCTCTACGTCAAAAAATATGTCGCCGGATTTGCGGGTTACGCTCCGGCGCACGATCCGAAGATCGTTGTCGGCATCATGGTTGACGAACCGATGAAGGGAAAGCACTACGGCTCTACCGCCGCGGCTCCGCTCTTCTCGGAAATGGTTTCAAAAACGATGCATTTGATGGGCGTTATTCCGGATCGTCCCGAGGATTTTGCAGTGGCGATCGGAAAACCGACAGGAAAAGTTAAAACCGCTCAGGCCAAAACGGGCTCAAAAGGCGCGCCGAAAGTAGCGGAAAAGAAGGATAAGAAACGTCAGATCGGCGCTGTCAAACCCGTTTCAGCAGGAAAAGAAAATGGTTGAAGAAGCAGAAGTCTCAAAGTGGATTAAAGAAAAAGCGGGGCCGAAGGCCTCGTTGTATTTAGACAGCCGCCGCATTCAGCCTGGGGACGTGTTCTTCGCGGTTTGCGGCACGCACACCGACGGCCGCAAGTTTGTTGCTAAGGCGGCCGAGCTCGGGGCGAGCTGCGCGGTTGTCGAATCCGTTGCTCACTTCAAGGCCGAGATCCCGTTTACTGAGGTTTGTGACTTATACAAAAAATGTGGCGCAATCGCTTCCGATTACTACGGAAACCCAAGTCAGGCGATGTACGGGTGCGCGGTCACCGGAACGAACGGCAAAACGACAACGGCTAACTGGATTTCCGAGCTTTTTACAAAGCTTGGCAAACCGTCCGGATGCATCGGAACGCTCGGCTGCACCTGTCAGGGAGAGCCTCTGCCGTCGGTGGCAATGACGACACCCGATCCGCTCACGGTACAGAAATTGTTTGCCGAGTTAAGAGACAGAGGCTGTGAGGCGTTTGCGATCGAGGCAAGTTCCATCGGCCTTGAACAGGGGCGTCTCAGAGGAGCCGCTTTCAAGGTCGGCATCTTCACCAATTTAACCCGAGACCACCTGGATTACCACGGCGATATGGAGCACTACGCCGAAGCTAAGGAAATTCTCTTTAGCTGGCCTGGGCTTGAGTATGCTGTGATCAACTTTGGTGATCCTGCTTCTGAACGTATGGCGCAGGCCGCGCTTCGCACCGGAGTCAAAGTTTTCTCCGTCGGCATCTCGCAGGAAGCGAAATATGATTTGACGGCCTGCAATGTCCGCCATGCGCGTGAAGGACTGAGCTTTGATTTGGTGTTTGAAGGACGCGTGAAGCACGTCACGACACGCCTTCTCGGAACATTTAATATCGAGAACTTTTTGTGCGCGGCGGCCCCCTGTATTTTGAGCGGTTTTGATTTTGAGCTTGTCTGTGAAACGGCTCAGAACTTAAATCCGCCTGCCGGCCGAATGCAGACGGTCACCGCGGAAGACGGCCTGCTTGCGGCGGTGGATTATTCCCATACGCCGGACGCGATTCTCAAGGCGCTTGCCGCATTGAGAGAGCTTGCGGAGGTCAGAGGCGGCAGACTGAAGATTGTTGTCGGCGCCGGCGGCGATCGCGACAGCGGAAAGCGTCCTCTGATGGGACGCGCGGCATGCGAAGCCGATGAAATGATTTTTACGAGCGACAATCCGCGAAGCGAAGACCCGATGCTTATTTTGCATGAGGTCTGTGCGGGCGCGGTAAAGCCGTATCGGATGATTGAGGATCGAGCAGAGGCCATACGAGAGGCCGTCCGCAGCTCATCTTCCGACGATGTGATCCTGATAGCCGGGAAAGGGCATGAGGATTACCAGGAGATACAGGGTGTCAAGCACCATTTCTCCGATGCGGAACAAGCCCGCAGCGCAATGATGGAATTTAGGAAAAAGCATGAATGAAGTATTAATGACGATAGGCGAGCTTGCCGAGATGCTCGGCGCCAAAGAGAGTTTGCGCGGCTCGCCTGCGGTGAAGTTTTCATCCGTACATTTTGACTCGCGCAAAATCGAGCCGAACGGACTTTTTTTCGCGATTAAAGGCGAAAATGACGGCCACGAGTATGTGCAGAACGCGGCAGACGCGGGCGCGGCAGCGGCCGTGGTTGACCATTATGTGCCGGTCAGCATCCCTCAGCTGCTGGTGAAGGATACTCGAGCCGCTCTGCTGAAGTCTGCCGCGGGATGGCGTCAGCGCTTTAATATTCCTGTTATCGCGGTCGCCGGCTCCAACGGAAAAACCACGACGACGCAGATGATTCTCTCGATTCTGAAGAATCGATACGAACCCGGAACTTGGGTCGGTACCGAAGGAAACCTCAACAATGACTTAGGCGTTCCTCTGATGCTCTGGCGTCTGCGCAAAGAGCATGAGATCGCCGCGTTTGAAGTCGGCATGAATCACATCGGAGAAATGAAGCCGCTTGTTCAGGCGGTCTCTCCGACTATCGGCACGGTCACAAATACGATGCGGGACCATCAGGAGTTTCTTGCCTCGCTTTCAGAAACCGCCAAGGAAAACGGCGAAGTTTTTGCCCAGCTGCCAAGACAGGGAGTCGCCGTCATTAATGCGACCGACCCCTTTGCGATTGAATGGCGAAAGATGGCGGGCAATCATCGCGTGGTCACGTTCGGAACGGAAGACAGCGATGTTTACGCCATTCCGAAAAGTGAAGACGAATTTTTGCTCGTTACGCCGGTCGGCCGAATCAGCATCAAGCTGAAAGTGAGAGGCGCGCATAACTTCATGAACGCGGTGAATGCTTCGGCGGTTCTGTTTGCGCTTGGGCGTGATCTAGTCGATATCAAGAACGGGCTGGAAAAATTCGAGCCGGTTCGCCACAGAGGTGAAAGCTGTGTCCTTGAGGACGGAACCGTGCTGATCGATGACAGCTACAACGCCAATCCGGATTCCATGCTGGCTGCGGTCCGGCTGCTTAGTCAGTATCCGCAGAAAAAGATCTTTGTCGCGGGCGACATGGGCGAGCTTGGCGCGCAGAGTCCGCAGTTCCATAAGGAGCTCGGAGAGGTGATTCGGAACGCGGGTATCGCGCATTTCTTCTGTGTCGGCAACCGCATGATGGACGCCGCAGAAGGGTACGGAGAAGGTGCCCGTCACTTTGACTCAATTGAAGAGCTTGAAGAAGGACTACGCGAGGAGATTGTCAAAGAACCCTGCGTGGTTCTCTTTAAGGCGTCGAACTTTATGAAGCTTTATCAGCTGGCGGACCGTATTCGTCAGAATCCGCCGAAGAAGGAAGGTGCTTAATTATGCTGCTTGCACTGACGCAATGGATGAACGAGACCCTTGGCTGGGGCTGGCTCAGAGTTTTTAACTATCTGACTTTCAGAGCCGTCTTTGCCGCGCTGACCGCGTTCTTTATCGGACTGCTGCTCGGGCCGAAAGTTATTCGTGAACTGAAACTTCTCAAAATCGGTCAGGCGGTTCGCTCATACGGTCCGAAGTCGCATTTAGTCAAGGACGGAACGCCGACAATGGGCGGCATCCTGATTTTGATTGCTGTGGGCGCTTCCACGCTTTTATGGATGGATTTAACCAACCGATTTGTGTGGGTGGTGCTTTTCGTGACGCTGAGTTTAGGCGCGGTCGGCTGGAGTGACGACTACCGCAAAGTGGTTCATCACAATCCGGAAGGCATGAGTTCAAGAGAGAAGTATTTCTGGCAGTCACTCATCGGTATCACGGCTTCGGTTTACCTCGCTTTTGCGGTCGCCGCTCCGGGCAATGACCATATCTGGCGTCTCGTGCTGGATTGGGTTTCGAGCGGTTTTACATCGATACCGCTCCCGGAAAGGAGCGGTCTTTTGATTCCTTTCCTCAAAGGCGTGTCTCTGCCGATCGGAATTTGGGGCTTTATTGTTCTGAGCTACTTTGTGATTGTCGGAACCAGCAACGCGGTCAACCTGACAGACGGTTTGGATGGATTGGCGATTCTGCCGAGCGCGCTCGTCGGTATCGCGCTTGGCATATTTGCTTATGTCGTCGGGCGCGTTGACTATGCCTCTTATTTGAATTTCCCGTATGTTCCGGGCGCCGGAGAAGTGGTGGTGGTCGGAGCCGCGCTGATTGGGGCGGGCTTGGGCTTTCTCTGGTACAACGCCTACCCGGCGCAGGTCTTTATGGGCGACGTCGGCGCGCTCGCCTTGGGCGGCGCTCTGGGGACGATGGCGATCATTACGCGCCAAGAGCTTGTGCTCTTCATCATGGGCGGCGTTTTTGTCATGGAGACCGTCTCCGTGATCCTGCAGGTCGGCTATTTCAAGATGACGCACGGCAAACGAATTTTTTTAATGACGCCGATTCATCACCACTTCGAGATGAAGGGGTGGAAAGAGACACAAGTAGTGGTCCGCTTCTGGATTATTACGATCGTGCTCGTACTTATCGGATTGTCTTCTCTCAAGATCAGGTAGTGTCATGGATACAAAGCGTACAGCGGTAATTCTCGGTGTCGGGGCTTCCGGCAAAACAGCCCTGCGGTTTTTAGCCTCCCGCGGCTGGCGCGTGTGCGCGGCCGACACCCGGACAAATCCTCCGGGATTGGAAGAGCTGAAGAAAGAAATACCCGCACTTGAGTATGTCGGCACGGACTTGAATGAACGCCTGATCGACAAAACAGATCTGGTCGTGATTTCTCCGGGCCTCTCTCCCGAGTATTCGTCCTTTGCGCCATTTATTCGCGCGGCCAAAGACAAAGGCATTGAGGTGGTCGGGGAGATCGAGCTTTTTGCTCGGGAGCTGATTCGTCTTCGTCATTTCCGCGGATACCGTCCGAAGATCATCGCGATTACCGGAACAAACGGAAAGACGACAACAACCATGCTCTGCGCCCATATTGTCGAGGAGGCCGCAAAGAGTGTCTGTTTCGCGGGCAACGTCGGCCCCAACGCGCTCGGCGAATTGGACCGTCTGCTGAAAGAGAACAAATTGCCGGAGTATTGGGTGCTTGAGCTCTCGAGTTTCCAGCTGGAGACGACTTCAAGTCTGCACTGCGACAGCGCGGCGCTTTTAAATGTCACGGAAGATCATCTTGACTGGCACGGCTCTATGGAGAAATACGCGGCAGCCAAGAGAAAAATCTTCTCAGAGGATACTGTACGCGTGCTCAACCGTGAGGATCCGCTTTCCATGCTGTCCGCCGAGGGCGTTGACCGCTCGCTGGTCCGCACGTTTGGCGCCGATGAGCCCAAAGCGCTCGGTGAATACGGTATCAGCACTGTGGGCGTGATTGAATGGCTTTGCGCCTGTCAGGATTCGGTAAAGCCGACTCTGATGATTCCTGTCAACGCTTTAAGAATCCGCGGACGGCACAACGCGATGAACGCGCTTGCGGCATCCGCGCTGACGGCCGCGGCTGGCATTGACGAGGCGGCGATTTTACGCGCGCTTCGAGACTACAAGGGAGAGCCGCACCGCGTGCAGCTGATGCTGAGCTCCTCCGGCATTGATTATGTGGACGACTCCAAGGGCACGAATGTCGGTGCGACGGCTGCCGCACTGAAGGGATTCGGTCGGGGAAAAGTTGTCATTATTCTTGGCGGCGATGGGAAAGGCCAGGATTTCGCTCCGCTTAAAGAGGCAATCGCCGAGCACGCCAAAGCGGCCGTCTTTATCGGCCGGGACGCCGCTCAGATTGAAAAAGCGGTTGATACGCCCGAACTTAAAAAGGCGCACGCCAAAAACATGGAAGAAGCGGTGCGTCTGTGCAGAGGTTTCGCTCAGGCCGGTGACACGATTCTTTTGTCACCCGCATGCGCAAGCTGGGATATGTTTAAAGATTATGCGGATCGGTCTCGTCAGTTTGTCGTGGCCGCTGAAGAAATCGCTCGTGAGGAAGGACAGTTGTGCTGAGAAGAAAAGAGAAGGATCGCGATGAGATCGCTACCCGAATCGGCGACAGCAGTGTCGGGATCATAACCTACGACACCGAGCACAGAATCGGTCCGATATCGACCGATTACGGTATTTTATTTGCCGTTTTCTCGCTGATGGTTATCGGTTCTCTGATGGTTTTTTCCGCGTCCGTCTCTCTTTCCGATTCGCCGAAGTATGCGACGACGGAGACGCACTTCTTTATTCGCCACATGATTTCTCTTGCCGCAGCGCTGATCTGCGGTTATGTCTGCTGGCACATTCCGATGAAAGTTTGGAGAAGGTGCGCGCCAGTTCTGTTTTGTCTGGGCGTTCTGTTGCTCATCGCCGTATTTGTGCCGGGGGTCGGCCGAAAAATTAACGGCGCATCCCGCTGGATTCCGCTGGGAATTCTGAATCTTCAGGTGACCGAGGTCATGAAGATCGCGGTGCTGCTTTACGCCGCGGACTTTACTGTGCGCAAGATTAACTACATGCACAGCATTAAAAAGGGCTTCCTTCCGCTACTGCTCGTCATGGTCTTGGTCGGGTTTCTTGTTTTGAAGGAACCTGACCTCGGTGCTTACTTCATGATGCTTGCTATTTCGATGGGCATTCTTTTCCTCGGCGGCATTAGCATTTGGATTTTCTTCTCAATCCTGATCGGCGGCTTTGTGCTGATCGCGACCATGATCATGGCGGCCAGTTGGCGCGCGGCTCGTTTCTTCGCATATCTGGATCCTTGGGAAATCTCCAATGCCCAGGGAAAGGCTTATCAGCTTTCGCACTCGCTGATTGCTTTCGGACGAGGAGAAGCCTTTGGCGTCGGTCTCGGCGACGCGATCGAAAAACAGCATTATTTGCCTGAGGCGCATACCGACTTTATTCTTGCGATTATTGGTGAGGAGCTGGGCTTTGTCGGCGTGGTCGTTATTTTGTGCCTCTTCTTCTGGATTGTTCGCCGTGCGATTGAAATCGGAAGACAGGCGATTCATCTGGAGCACTTTTTCTCAGGACTTGTGGCTCAAGGCATCGCGATTTGGTTCGGTATTCAAACCTTTATTAACGTTGGCGTCGCAAGCGGTCTGCTTCCGACTAAGGGCCTGACGCTGCCCTTTGTCAGCTTCGGCGGGTCCGCGCTTTTGTCGTGCACAGCGGCGGTCGCGATTCTGCTTCGCGTCGACTATGAAAACAAGGTGACAATGCAGGGAGGAAAGATATGAGCAAACATCTCGTCATTGCGGCTGCCGGCACCGGCGGTCATGTCATGCCCGGCATTGCGGTAGCTAAAATACTGCGTTCCCGCGGCTGGACCGTTTCCTGGATCGGAACGGAAAAAGGGATGGAGCGGCGCTTAGTTGAGCGCTACGGGATTCCATTTCACGCGTTCGATTTCCAAGGGCTGCGCGGCAAGGGTCTGAAGACAATGCTCTTTGGCGGCTTCAAGCTGCTTTCGTGTATTGGCAAAAGCCGTACGATCCTGAGCGGGGAAAATGCCGATGTCGTTTTTTCGACAGGCGGCTATATTGCGGTTCCGGTTTGTCTTGCCGCAGGTCTCAAGGGCGTTCCGTATGTTTTGATGAACAGTGACGCGGATCCGCTCCTGAGTATCAAGATGGTTCAGGGCAATGCCGCGGGTATCATGTGCGGGTTCGACGGCAAAGCGGCGAAGCTTGCGGGAGATCGAGGCGTCGTGAGCGGCAACCCGGTTCGTCAGGAAATTCTGAACATTCCCGAGCCTCAGGAGCGATATGCGGGCAGGACCGGCAGACTGAATCTGCTTGTCTTCGGCGGCTCTCTGGGCGCGCAGGTCTTTAACGAGCGGATACCACCGGCGATTGCCATGATCCCGCCCGAGGAGCGGCCTAATATTGTGCATCAGTGCGGCATCAAGGCGGTTGAATCGGTGAAGGCGCTCTATAAGGAGCTTGGGGTTGAAGCTGAAGTGGTACCGTTTATTGACGACATGGCTAAAGCGTATCAGCAGGCAGACGCGGTGATTGCGCGGGCCGGCGCGATCTCCGTGAGCGAGCTGACCGCCGCGGGCGTGCCTTCTATTTTGGTGCCGCTTGTGACTAAGACCACATCGCATCAGGTTGGCAACGCCGAATATATGCAGCAGGCGGGAGCGGCGATTTATCTGCCGCAGAGTGAGCTGCAGCCGCAGAAGCTAAAGGACATCCTTTGCGGATTGAATCGTGAAAAACTGCTGAGCATGGCAGAGAAGGCCAAACGTCTCGGCAAACCGCAGGCGGCGGAAACCGTCGCGGATTTTATTGAATACATTGCTAGAAAGGAAGCAAAGTGAAATTTTCCGTCAAGAAAATGCACTTCGTCGGAATCGGCGGAACCGGAATGAACGGGATCGCCGAGGTGATGATTAATCTCGGATATACCGTTTCAGGCTCAGATCTGAAAGAGAACGCCGCAATTGAACATTTGCGCTCGCTTGGCGCCGAGATTTATATCGGGCATCAGGCTGAAAATGTCGGTGACGCCGGCGTGGTGGTGACTTCCACCGCGGTTCACGCGGAAAACCCCGAAGTCGTCGAGGCAAAAAAACGCAATATTCCGGTGGTCCCCAGAGCCATCATGCTTGCCGAACTGATGCGTCTTCGTCAGGGCATCGCGATCGCGGGCACCCATGGCAAGACCACAACGACATCTCTGATCACCAGTATTCTGAGCAAAGCCGGCATGGATCCGACCTTTGTGATTGGCGGAAGACTTAACGCGGCCGGTTCCAACGCCAAGCTTGGTCAGGGCGCCTATATTGTTGCCGAGGCCGACGAATCCGACGCATCATTTTTGAATCTGAATCCGGTCATTTCCGTTGTCACCAACATTGATCAGGATCACATGGATACTTACCATCACGATTTGGGCGAGCTGAAGAAAGCCTTTACGGATTTCGTGATGCGTCTGCCTTTTTACGGCAGAGCCGTGATGTGTATTGAGAGCGAGAATGTGCGCTCGATTCTGCCCAACATTTCCAAGCCGGTTCTGACGTACGGTTTTCGTCCCGAAGCGCAGATTCGCGCGACGAATATTCGCGCAGAAGGGACGAGTATGGTCTTTACGCTGGAGCGTGACGGGTTTGAAGCTGAAGAGTTCACCGTCAATCTACCCGGCGAGCACAACGTTCTGAACGCGCTTGCCGCGATTGGCGTTGCGCTGACGCTTGACATCAGTCTTGAAGTGGTCAAAGAGGCGCTCAAGGAATTTACCGGTGTCGGCCGTCGTTTTTCTGTTTGGGGCGAAGCGGAATCATCCAAGGGAAGCCGCTTTACGGTTGTTGACGATTACGGTCACCATCCGACCGAAATGGCTGCCACGATTGCGGCGGCCAGAGGCGCATACCCGGGCAGACGTCTCTTTGTGGCGTTTCAGCCTCATCGCTACTCCAGAACTCGGGACTGTTTTGAGGATCTGGTGCGCGTGCTTTCCAAAGCCGACGCTCTGGTTCTTGAATCCGTTTACCCGGCCGGGGAAGAAAGAATTATCGGAGCGGACAGCCGCAGTCTGTGCCGCGCGATTCGTCTCACCGGAAAAGTGGAGCCGATGTTTGCCAATGACAACAAAGAGGCTCTGGAGCTGATTGACAACAATGTTCGTGACGGAGATGTGCTGCTTGCCATCGGCGCCGGAAACATTGGTGAGCTGCCCGCAAGGCTGATGAAGAAAAAGGTTAACAAATGAGAAATATTGATCCGAAAAGTTTAGGTAAGGTCGCGGTCGTTCTCGGCGGCACTTCCGGAGAAAGAGAAGTCTCCCTTATGAGCGGTAGCGGCGTCTATAACGCTTTAATCGAGGAAGGCGTTGACGCGGTCAAATTTGATCCGAAAGAGGAAAGCCTTGAACGTCTGGCGGAGATGAAGCCCGACAGAGTGTTCATGATTCTGCACGGCAAGGGCGGAGAGGACGGTATTTTCCAGGGCGTTCTCGAATATATGAAGCTGCCCTATACCGGCAGCGGCGTGCTCTCGAGCGCGATTTCGATTGACAAGAACATGACGAAACTCGTCTGGGCGAGCGCGGGAGTTCCGGTTCCGCGCGGCATGATTCTTTCAAACCGAGCCGACTGCGCGCTCGCGCTGAAAAATCTCGGATCGAATTTAGTCATTAAGCCGAACAAAGAAGGCTCGAGCATTGGACTTTATAAGCTGAAGAACGCGGATCTTGCCGCGGTTGAGGACGCATACAGCAAAGCGGCTGAAACTGGCATGCAGGTGCTTGCAGAAGAATTTGTTGAAGGACGCGAGCTGACAGTTGGCGTACTCGATAAAGGTGAAGGCAGAGGCCTTGAAGCAATGCCGATTATTGAGATCAAGGCGCCTAAAGGCGATTACGACTTTGAGCACAAGTATTACTCGGATGAAACGGTTTACGTTTGTCCGGCGGAAATCTCCTCAGAAAAGACAAAAGAGATTCAGGACGCAGTGGTGAAGGCTGCCAATCTGGTACGTGCCTCAGGCTGGAGCCGTATCGATGTCATGCTTCGCGAGGACGGCTCCTTTGCGCTGCTTGAAATCAACACAGCCCCCGGCATGACGCCGCACTCTCTGGTGCCGCTTGCTGCGCGCACGGAAGGCATCTCTTACGGCGAACTCGTGAAACTTGTCGCCGCGGGCGCTTCACTTAAGGGTTAGGGATGAAGCGCATTAGTGCCGGGACCCTTTCGTTCTTTGCGGATATCCTCAGCGTGGTTTTAATCGCGCTGCTGCTTTCCGCCGCGACCTTTTGGTTTATTCAAAGGCCGGTATTTTTGCTGCGTCATGTGGATGTGGTTATTGAAGGCAATAAGGAAGCTGTTTCGGTTGAGGAGGTCGCTCAGGCGCTCAAAGGAAATTTGCGCGGGAATTACTTTACGGCAAGTTTGGGGAGCGCCGCGGCGAGTCTGAAGGATATCCCTAGGGTCAAAGATGTCGCAATTGTTCGGGAGTGGCCGAACAGTCTTCAGATAGAGCTGGTGCTGCATGAGCCGATTGCCATCTGGGGAGACGGGAAGCTGCTCGCCAAGGACGGTACGATTTTTGTCGCGAATCCCGATGTGGCGGATCCGAACGGGCAGCTGCCCAGGATTAACGGACCCGAGCAGAAGCGGATGCGGATTTATGATCAGTACCGCAGGTTTGAAGCGGTATGCGAGCAGTACGGCTATCACGTCGTTTCTTTGGACTTGGAAGATTTCGGCGGCTGGATCGTCAGATTTAAGCGGCCTGACGGAAAGACCCTTAAACTAACACTGAAAGAGGGCGACAGCCCGGAAGCATTGGACGAAAAATTAAAAGAAGTCATTCTCAATCTGCCCAGGCTGAAAGATCGTCTGGGAGGCGAGCCGCTTGAGATGGACGCACGCTACGCCAAGGGCGTGGCGGTTGTGAAACCCGCGGCGGAGCAGGAAACAGATGAGGATATGGAACACCTCCCCGGAGTGAGTAAGGATGGCAGATAATTCAAAAGATTTATTGGTCGGATTGGACGTAGGATCGTCGAAAGTCGTATGCGCAGTCGCGTCTTCGATCAGCCCCACTTCCTTCAGAATTGAGGGGCTCGGAGAGTGTCAGAGCCACGGCATTCGAGAGGGAACTGTCGTAGATATTCAGGGCGCGGTGGAATCGATCCGCGCCGCGGTGGACGAAGCCTCGCAGACTGCGCAGACCAATATCCGCAATGTTGTGGCGGGAATTTCAGGAATTCATATCCGCACCGACAATGTGACGCAGCAGCTGATTATTAAATCAAACGAGATTGAACAGCGGGATATTGATCAGCTGATAGAGAACTCGCAGGAGGGTCCTCTTGCGCCTTCGATGCGTTATCTTGACGTGATTCCGCTCGAATACGCGGTCGATTTTAACTGGGGCATTGTTTCTCCGCTCGGCATGGAAGGCAAAAAGCTCGAAGCCAAGCTGCACATGATCACCGCTCAGTCGGGTCCCTGCGTTAACTTAAATAAGGCGATTCGACGCGCGGGACTTGAGCTGATCGACAGCCAGCTTTGCTTTAATCCGCTTGCGGCTGCCTCGGCGCTGCTTTCTCCGGAGGAAAAGAATTTAGGTGTCGCGCTGATCGATATCGGCGCGGATTTGACGGATGTCGCGGTATTTTCGAACGGTGTGGTTCAGTACACCTCTGTCGCTCCTTTCGGCGGTCAGACCATCACGGACGAAGTCGCGATTAAGACTCAGCTGTCCAACGAATCGGCTGAAGAGCTCAAGCATCGTCTCGGACAGGTGAAGTTTGATCCTACAAAGGATGTGGACGGCTCGTTTGTGATGCCGGCCTACCCGGGTCTGGGTCAGGAAAAGGGCAGAGTGCTGACCAAGCAGGCCTTCTCGGACATTATCAACCCGAGGATTCAGGATATGTTTGAGAACATCTATTACAAGATCCGAGACAAAGGTCTGCACAATCAGCTCAGTCACGGTGTTGTGCTGACGGGCGGCGGCGCCTGCCTGCCGGGGATTGACCGAATGGCTAAAGAAGTGTTCAGCATGCACTTGGCCGGAAGAGACATCAATGTTCGAATCGGTCGGCCGCTGATCAGCTTTGAAACCGGAGAGTTTTTTGCTCCGGAGGACTATTCGACCGCGGTGCTTCCGTCTCAGCTTACGGGCTATTCGACGCCGCAGCACGCAGCCGTCATGGGCTATTTGTATGACTTGAACCGCAAGGTTCTGACTCAAGGGTCCCGTATTCGCAGCAAAGGCAAACTTAAGACTGCGGCGGAATATCTTAAAACGTGGTTTTTAGGCAATTTCTAACGATTTTTAATCCGGCTCTAAAGCCGTCAAAGAGTAAATAATCATGCCGTTTATTGAGGAAGACACAGATTCTCTGGGACAGCAGATGCATGAGACCGTCATTAAGGTCATCGGCGTCGGAGGCGCCGGCGGAAACGCTCTGAACACTATGGTGAACAGGATGAGCGGGGCGGACATCACCTTCATCGCAGCCAATACGGACATACAAGCATTAAACAAGTCCCTGGCTGCTTATAAGCTGCCCTTAGGTTCGAGCGGACTTGGCGCCGGTACCAAACCGGAAGTCGGTTTTCAGTGCGCCAATGAAGCACGCGTTGCGATCGCCAAGATGCTCGACGGAGCCGACATGCTGTTTCTGACGGCGGGCATGGGTGGAGGCACCGGAACCGGGGCCTCTCCGGTCATTGCCGAAGTCGCCCGCGAGCTGGGCATTCTGACGGTTGCGATTGTGACCAAGCCCTTCAGTTTTGAAGGCTCAAGGCGCATGAGGATTGCGGAAAAGGGGCTGGAGCAGCTCAAAGATCGGGTAGACAGTCTGATTGTTGTTTTGAATGATCGTCTGGAAGAGACGCTTGGAGAGGATGCCTCGCTGAAAGACTGTTTTGAGAAGGCTGACGAAGTTTTATACAACGCATGCTCGAGCGTGACGGAAATGATCCAAAACTGCGGCATGATGAACGTTGACTTCAGAGACATCAAAACCGTCATGAGCTGCAAAGGAAAAGCGCTGATCGGTTACGGCGAAGCCTCAGGTGCGGATCGAGCGGTGATTGCGTCGTCTCAGGCGATTTCCGCGCCGCTGCTTGACAGCGTCAGAATGCGCGGCGCAAAGGGGCTGCTTCTTAATGTTTTCGCGTCGACCTCTGTTCGCGCATCGGAATACCGAGCCGCGATGGAAACGGCTCAGAATTTTGCCGATCCTGACGCGATTGTAAAAGGCGGTCTCTTTTTTGACGACAGTCTCGGCGATACGCTTCGAGTCAGTTTGATCGCGACCGGCATTGAGGATCCGGATCAGCCGGCCCAGGCCCCGAAAGAGGCGGAGAAGAAGCCTGAAGCGGCGCCGTTTCTTTCTCAGCCGTTCAGTGCCGGCAGCGCAAAGCAGCCTGAGGCTGAACCGCAGCAGTCCGCCAATCAGAGCGGACTTTGGAGCTCGAATCCTCTCGGCTTGAAAAATTAGCGGGCAAGTACCCCCGGGCAGATAAAAAGCCGTGTTTCTTTGAGACGAAGGCGACTGAGGGGTTTAACGGTCTTCGGTGCGTTTTTTTACAAGAGATATTATGAGAAATCCGAGACGATTTTTTTGATTAACGATAAAATTACGAGTCTGATGGTGGCAGAGCCGCAACGGCCTGAAAATAGAGAAGTACATGGAAAAGGTTATTGAAGAATACAACAGCTCCGATATGGGAGACGGACACCGTGCAACGGTGATTAAAGTTATCGGTGTCGGAGGTGCAGGCGGAAACGCGCTCAACACGATGGTTCGCAAGATGGGCGACAGCGATGTCGAATTCATTGCGGCCAATACGGACCAGCAGGCATTATCCAACTCCCTGGCCAATCAAAAGATTCCGCTTGGCAAGAGCGGACTGGGCGCAGGCATGCGTCCCGAGGTTGGTTTCCAGGCGGCTAATGAAGCGCGCGAAGAGATTGCTGACAAGCTGCGCGGAGCGGACATGGTGTTTATCACCGCCGGCATGGGCGGCGGCACCGGTACAGGCGCCTCTCCCGTTGTAGCTGAAGTTGCTCAGGAGTTGGGTATTCTGACTGTCGCGGTCGTCACGAAACCGTTTAATTTTGAAGGCATGCGCCGCATGAAGACGGCAGAGCAGGGCCTTCAGCAGCTCAAAAACCGAGTTCATTCACTGATTGTTATTCTGAACGATCGTCTTGAGGAAGAGCTCGGAGAAGACGCGACATTCAAAGAATGTTTCGAGAAGGCTGACGAGGTTCTCTACAACGCCTGTTCCGGTATTGCCGAGCTGATTCAGCGCGTCGGCTACATGAACGTTGACTTTGAAGACGTCCGTACGGTTATGGGCGCAAGAGGCACCGCCATGATGGGTATGGGCGAAGCGGAAGGTCCGGACAGAGCGATTGCGGCCGCATCTCAGGCCATTGCCTGTCCGCTTCTTGAAGGCGTTCAGCTCAAAGGCGCGCGCGGTCTGTTGGTCAACGTTACCGGAAGCACCGGCATGCGTATGTCGGAATTCAGAACCGCTATGGAAACCGTCAAGAATTTTGCCGATCCTGACGCGCTGGTTATCGCCGGTTCCGTCACAGACGATTCTCTTGGCGAAAAACTTCGCGTGACCGTGATTGCCACAGGTCTTGATCAGGACGGTACCGATAATTTCGAGACCGACATGAGAACAGGCCAGAGCGCGAGCCCGGTAAACAATTCTTCTCAGCTTTGGAAGCAGAACACACCGTTCCGCACGGGTGCCGCTGAAACACTGCATTCAACGACGGAACCCGCTGCGCTCGGCGTTGATCTCTTCGGCGCTCCGATGACTGAGACAAAACCGAAGGCCAAGGCTGAACGTCATCCGGAACCGAAGGTCGAGCCGAAGGCTGAACCGCAGGCTCAGGAACCGAAACCGGAAGTTCGTCCCGCAGAGGAAGTGAAAGAAGCGAAGCCTGAGGAAAAGCCCGCTGCCGCGCACACGGAAAATCCGTTTCTTCAGCCTGTTAGCCGTCCGATTTCCACGCCCGACGTGCAGAATCCTTTTCCGCAGAACAGTGCTCGCGACAACACCGTTTTCGGCTCCTTCGGCGGTAAAGAAAGCGTTCGTCCCGCAAGCGATGTTTTTGCAACGCTGAATCCTCAGCAGGGCACTAACAGCGGTCTTTGGACAACCAACGCGCAGACGCCGGCCGCTGAGCCTCGTCCTGCGGCTAATACAGAAGAAACACCGGATCAGCCGCGTTTTGAATACGGCATTCCGACTTTCCTTCGCAAAAAGTCATAAGAATCGTTCATGATTAAGCAAAGAACATTGAGAGAGCCCGTCTCGGCGGTGGGTGTGGGCGTTCATTCGGGTAAAAAGATCCGTCTGACGCTTAGACCCGCGCCGGTTAATACCGGACTTGTGTTTACGCGTACGGATTTGAATCCGCCGGTTGTCATTCAGTCGGAGCCCACACGCGTTAACGACACGCGTATGGCGACGACACTGGATAAGGATGGCGCGCGCATCGCGACGATTGAACACATGATGAGCGCGTTCTCGGGGCTTGCGATTGACAACTGCTTTATTGATGTTGACGCGCCCGAGATTCCGATTATGGACGGTTCGGGCTCCACCTTTGTTTACATGATTCAATCGGCCGGGATTGTTGAACAGGATGCTCCGCGTCGTTTTGTACGCGTACTCAAACCCGTTGAAGTACGTGAAGGCGACAAATGGGCCTCTCTGGTTCCTTACGAAGGCTACAAACTTTCGTTCAGCATTGATTTTGGTCACGAAGCGATTGACAAGACCGCTCAGTTTGTTGAGGTTGACTTTAATAAGCAGAGTTATGTGCGTGACGTTTCGTACGCCCGCACGTTTGGTTTTGTGAAGGACTTGGAGCTTTTGTGGTCGCTCGGCTTAGCCCAAGGCGGCACGATGGACAACGCGATTGTTTTGGACGACAAGCACGTGCTCAATCCGGAAGGACTGCGCGCAGAGGATGAGTTTGCCAAACACAAGCTTTTGGACGCGATGGGCGATTTATACGTGCTTGGACATCCGTTAATCGCGCACTACAGCGCCTTTAAATCCGGTCATGAAATCAACAACAAACTGCTCCGCGCGCTGATCGCTGATCCGCTCAGCTGGGAGTACGTTGAGTATCCGGATCCGGAACTTGCTCCGCGGTCATTTACTGCCGCGGTTGCTTAGCCCGGTAACACAGAGGTCGGAATTTTCCGGCCTTTTTATTTATTTTTAAGTGACGCTGCCAGACGTTCCATTTCTGCTTTAAGAGGAGAGCTCTCAGGGAGTCGCTCAGCAAGTTCCTTTGCGCCTTCGGCGGCTTCTTTGCCGCTTAGTCTCGGATGCATTTCCGTGTGCAGAAACGGTTTGGGAGGAGGCGGAGAAACATCGAGCACAGCGGCAAGTTTGACAGTGCCGAGTCCGCGCATTGCCATATAGTTCTGCAGCGTCGGAAGAATCTGCTTGAATTTAGTGATCATGGCGTTTGACGGAAGCGACACTTCCGCGCGAACCTCTTCCCTGACTTGCGATAGTGCGTCCGTTTCATAATTCAGCGCGTATGGATTGGCATCTTCAATGCGAACCCTTTTCACGGACACTCGGATCATATTCGGTTCAATAGGCACGCCAAGGCGAAGATCGTCGCACATAGGCGCAATCACAGCGGCGATTTTTTTTGCGGCCCGCATATTTTCAAACTGCCGATAGAGCGCGCCCTTCTGCATGACATTTCGAAGAGGCTGCTGTGGAGACCAACGCACGGCCATGACGATCCTCTGATGATTCAACTTTTCCATTATAGGTCCGGGTGCCTGCAGCGATATGCAGCTTACTAACATCTTGTCGCAAGTCGTTAGTGTTATTACGGCTCAGCCCTAAAAAAGGCATGGAAAATACAAGTTAGTGTTGTAAAATCAACAGTCCGGCGTGTTCACAGCAGTATTAAATCGCATTTTGATTCCCGTGATCGGGACAGAACCGCCTAGGTTAAATATGTGCGCAGCAGCGGTATCCCGTTGCTTTCGTTTTATAAGAGAAGAATTGATGGTCAATTTCCTGACAAAGATTTTTGGAAGCCGCAATGATCGACTGATCCGTCAGTACCGTCGCAAAGTAGCGGTGATTAACAAACTCGAGCCTGAAATGAAGGCGCTCACGGATGAGCAGCTGAAGGCGAAGACTGTGGAATTTCGCCAGCGTCTTGCAGACGGAGCCACTCTTGACTCTCTTTTGCCCGAAGCTTTTGCGGTAGTGCGCGAAGCGAGCTTCCGAGTTCTGGGAATGCGTCACTTTGATGTTCAGCTGATCGGCGGTATGGTCCTGAACGACAACAAGATTGCGGAAATGCGCACCGGTGAAGGTAAGACGCTGACCGCGACACTTGCGGTTTATCTGAATGCTCTGCCCGGCAAAGGCGCCCATGTCGTTACAGTGAATGACTACCTGGCAAGCCGTGACGCGGCATGGATGGGCAAGGTTTACAACTTCCTCGGAATGACTGTCGGCACGATTCTTTCAAATCAGCCGAATGATCAGAAAAAAGCAGCGTATGCCGCGGATATTACTTACGGAACCAACAATGAATTTGGTTTCGATTATCTTCGCGACAATATGGAGTACGACACAGAAGCACGTCGTCAGCGCGGTCTTTTCTTTGCGATTGTTGACGAAGTCGACTCCATTCTTATTGACGAAGCCCGTACACCTCTGATTATTTCCGGTCCGGCCGAAGGCGGCACAGACATCTACGTCGCCATTGACAAGATTCCGGATCAGCTGGTTCGCCAGAAAGAAGAGAAGGGAGAAGGAGACTACTGGGTCGATGAGAAGCAGCACTCGGTACAGCTTTCCGAATCCGGTCACGAAAAAGTCGAGAAGATCATGGTGGAGATGGGACTTCTTCCGGAAGGACAGAGCCTTTATTCACCGCAGAACATCATGCTTCTGCATTACCTCAATGCAGCGCTTCGCGCGCATACTCTCTTTGTGAGAGACCAGCACTATGTGGTGCAGAACGGCGAAGTGATTATCGTTGACGAATTTACCGGCCGCTTAATGAAAGGCCGCCGCTGGTCCGACGGTCTTCATCAGGCCGTGGAAGCTAAGGAAGGCGTCAAGATCCAGCAGGAAAACCAGACATTTGCCTCCATCACCTTCCAGAACTACTTCCGTATGTACGAAAAGCTTTCCGGTATGACCGGTACAGCGGATACGGAAGCCTATGAGTTCCAGGAAATTTACGGTCTTGAAACCGTTGTCATTCCGACGCACCGCATGATGATCCGTGACGATCAGCAGGATAAGGTGTATCGCACGGCCAAAGAAAAGTACAAAGCGATTGTTGATGACGTTAAGGAATGCTACGGCAGAGGCCAGCCGGTACTGGTCGGTACAACGTCGATTGAAAACTCCGAGCTCATCAGCCAGATGCTGGACAAGGAAGGAATTCCGCACAACGTGCTGAATGCCAAACAGCATGAAAAAGAAGCTCAGATCGTTCTGGAAGCCGGACGTCCCGGCATGGTGACGATTGCTACGAATATGGCGGGCCGCGGTACCGATATTGTGCTGGGCGGCGGCATTTCCAAGGCGCTTGAAAGCATTGATGAGGATCCGTCTCTCAGTGATGAAGAAAAGACTGCGAAGAAGGACGCTATCAAGGCAGAGTGGCAGAAGGATCACGACAAGGTCGTCGAGCTCGGCGGTCTGCGTATTATCGGATCCGAACGTCATGAATCCCGTCGTATTGACAACCAGCTTCGCGGTCGTTCCGGCCGTCAGGGCGACCCGGGTTCTTCACGCTTCTACCTCTCGATGGAAGATCCGCTTCTGAGAATTTTCGCCGGTGAGAAGATGCAGGCGTTGATGAACAAGCTGCGTCTGCCTGAAGGCGAAGCGATTGAAGCCGGCATTGTGACGCGCTCTATTGAAACAGCGCAGCGCAAAGTTGAGTCCCGCAACTTCGATATTCGTAAGCAGCTTCTGGAGTATGACGACGTTGCGAACGATCAGCGTAAAGAAATTTATGCGCTTCGTAATGAAATTCTTGAGAACAAGGACGTTTCCGGTCCGGTTAAAGAACTGCGTGACGGCTACTTCACCAGCCTGTTCCATCAGTTTGTTCCGCCGGATACCGTTGAAGAGCAGTGGGATCTGGAGGGTCTTGAGAAAGAGCTGAAAGAGAAATGGAATATTGAAGTTCCGCTTAAAGAAACACTGGAAAAATCTGAAAGCTCCGACGAAGATCAGCTTCTGGATATGCTCATTCAGGCGACGAATAAAGTTTATGACGACAAAGTCGCTCTGGTGGGACGCGAAGCGTTCTCCGAGTTCGAGCGCAATGTTCTTCTGCAGTTCCTTGATCAGCGCTGGAGAGAGCATCTGAGCCAGCTCGATATGCTGCGTCAGGGCATCTATCTGCGCGGATACGCTCAGAAGCAGCCGAAGCAGGAATACAAGCGCGAAGCTTTTGAACTGTTTGCAGCGCTTTTGGAAACGGTTGGCGCCGATGTCACCCGTGTTCTGATGAATGTTCAGATTCGACAGCCGGAGCCTCAGCCCGAGCCTGAACCCGCAGCGATTCCGGCCGCTCAGTCTGATGAGCCGGCTCTGGAAGCAAATCCGTATGCGGGCGTGGGACGTCACGACTTGTGTCCCTGCGGCAGCGGCAAGAAGTTTAAAGACTGCCACGGCAAGCTGAAATAAAGAAAAAAGACGGTCCGCAACGGACCGTTTTTTTGAGCGGTGCTCTAGAATTTAGAGAAATATTTTAAAAATCGTAAAGGACAAAAATGGCTGTCAATTTATATCCGCCCGAACCTTCGGAAATTTATCCCGTCCCCGGAGTGGTTCTCGGCGTCGCGGAGGCCAATATCCGCAAACCCAATCGTAAAGACGTTCTGGTTGTAGAGCTTGCGCTCGGCTCCCGCGTTGCCGGAGTTTTCACCAGCAATCGTTTTGCAGCCGCGCCGGTTCAGGTCTGCAGAAAGCATTTAAGCGAAACCAATAATATTCGCGCAATTGTCGTGAATACCGGTATCGCTAATGCCGGCACCGGCCTTCAGGGCGTGATCGATGCGGAAGAGACCTGCCAAAAGCTCTCGGAAATTTTGAATTGCTCGCCGACTCAAGTCCTGCCGTTTTCTACCGGTGTGATTATGGAGCCGCTGCCAATGCGCAATCTGCTTAAAGGCGTGGAGGAAGCTGCTAATTCCTTATCGCGCAATAATTGGATTGACGCGGCCGAAGCTATTATGACAACCGACACGGTGCCCAAATGCTATTCGAAGCGGGTGGATCTGGACGGTCATGAAATTACGATCACCGGCATCAGTAAAGGATCGGGCATGATTGAGCCGCATATGGCAACCATGCTGGGATTTATCGCTACGGATATCGGCATTGATGAATCGATCCTTCAGGAAGTCGTTAAGACGGTTGCTGACGCTTCTTACAACCGTGTCACAGTTGACGGCGACACATCAACGAATGATTCCTTTGTTTTAATTTCCACCGGCAGAAATCAGGCTGATCCGATTGTTTCTGCCGACGATCCGCGTTACGACGATTTGCTTGACGCTCTGATCGAAGTGGCTCAGAAGCTTTCTCAGGCCATGGTGAGAGACGGGGAAGGCGCTTCCAAGTTCATTACGATCACGGTGGAAGACGCGCGTGACGAAGAGGAGGCTCTGAAGGTCGCCTACGCAGTTGCTCATTCTCCTTTAGTTAAGACAGCGTTTTACGCCTCCGATCCTAACCTCGGTCGAATCTTAGCGGCAGTCGGCAATTCGAAGATTGCGGACCTTGATCCGACCAAAGTAACGCTTTGGCTTGATGACGTGCTCGTCGCAAGAAACGGCGGAAGAGCTCAGGAATATGAAGAAATTCAGGGCCAGACCGTCATGGCTAAGGATGAAATTACGGTGCGCATCAGTCTTGGCAGAGGAGACGCCTCGGAAACTGTCTGGACGACTGATCTGTCGCATGACTACGTGTCGATCAACGCCGACTATCGGAGCTGATGAGATGCTGAGCCCCGACTTGGAAACGCGCCTGGCAAAGGTTCTTGACCGACTGGACAATCTGCTTCCCAAAACTGAAGCGGAAGTCGATTGGAGCGCAAAAGCATTCCGCTGGAGAAGAAGAAACTATCTTGGCATGTCCGCCGGAGAGCTTGAGCCGGTGGAAAGGATCGCTTATGTCGACGAGTCGGTCATCATCAATGCTGACCGTCAGAAAGAGCAGATTTTCCGCAACACGGAACAGTTTGTTAAAGGACTGCCCGCAAACAATGTTCTGCTGTCCGGGGCTCGAGGTACCGGTAAATCTTCTTTGATTCGCGCCTGTTTCAGCAAGTACTGCGATCAGGGGCTTCGTCTCATTGAGGTCGATAAGAGCGATCTGAGAGATCTCGCGGATATCGCGCGCATGGTTTCGCATCGTCCGGAGAAGTTTATTGTCTTCTGCGATGACTTGTCTTTTGAATTTGGCGAAGGCAGCTACAAAGAATTAAAAGCGATTCTTGATGGTTCTGTTGCTTCATCCGGTGACAATCTTTTGGTTTATGCGACATCGAATCGCCGACACCTGATGCCGGAGAAAATGAGTGACAATCTCGCGAGTTCAATGGATGAAGACGGAGAGCTGCATCCTGCCGAGACGACTGAAGAAAAGATGTCGCTGTCCGAGCGTTTTGGTCTGTGGCTTAGTTTCTATCCGTACAGTCAGAAAGAGTATTTGAGTATCGCCAAGGTTTGGACAGAGCATTTTGGCGGCACGATTAACGAAGATTGGCAGACGGAAGCGCTGCAGTTTGCGCTTCAGCGCGGCTCCCGCTCCGGCCGTGTGGCTTATCAATTTGCCCGTGACTGGGCCGGCCGCACTCGTTTGGAAAAGGAAAACGCATGATGAAATTAACCGAGGTCTCGGTCGCCGTCGCTTTTGACGGAGAGGGGCGTTTTCTGATGACGTCGCGGCCCGAAGGGAAAGTCTATGCAGGTTACTGGGAGTTTCCCGGCGGAAAGATTGAGTCCGGCGAGACTCCGGAAGAAGCGCTGCATCGGGAGATGCGAGAGGAGCTCGGCGCGGAGATTTCCGATTGCAAAGAAGTCAAGACATCTGTTTTTACGTATCCGCATGCAACCGTGCATCTACACTTTATTCAATGCCGAATTAAACCTGAGACGATTAAGGCGCTTGAAGGTCAGGAATTTAAGTTTGTGACGATGGAAGAGCTTCCTGAACCGATTCTTCCCGCAACAGTGCCGGAACTTGAGGATGTGACCGCCTGCAGGCTCTAATAAGCGCCTGTGGAATCTCGACTCCTCTCATGCATTTTCGGGTCAGGTTTTCTTTTAGTCATGCAAAGCCGGACTCTTTCCTATCGCTTGGTTTGAACGGTTGGAATGTCCGACCGCAGGCTGATGTGACGCTGATCACGCAGCTTGGAGGCTGCAAGTCTAAGGCGACGCTCACAAACGCTTATGGCGCAAGGGATACTGTAAACGGTGAGTTCTCGGGCAAGTTCGGTACAAACGTAGCGCTCGGCGTTCAGGCTGATAAAGGCATGACTACCATCGGGGCCCGTTACGGCTTCACAGGCGGTACCAAGGGCAAAGCCGACCACGCCTTCAAGATTGAGGCGCGCCTCCGTTTCTATACTGAGAAGTTCTTAGGAGGCATCCTAGATTCAGAAGGAGAGGAATTTCGGTTCCTCTCCTTTTTTGTTTTATGCTGAATTTTAGGATTTTGATAAATTAAATTTCGTTTTCCGGTTTGATCTTGCTGTGCAGTTTGCCGGTTGCAAGCGCTTCTTCTGAGATATCAAGATCATCGTCGGCTTCCTGGTTCTTGCTTTTGATTACGTAGGAACCTTCGGCCCAAGCGCCCAAGTCAATCAGCTTGCAGCGTTCGCAGCAGAAAGGACGAAACGGATTTTTTTCAGAATATTCACATTCCCGACCGCATGTCGGGCACTTTACTTTTAAGGCCATAACAACAATTAGGAGTTACATATTGCAGAGGCCAAGTGTAAACGGAGCGTTTGCAGGAACCAAGTGTTCGGGGCCGTTTTTACCAAAATTAACGGGATTAAATCTGACGGAAAGCAGATATCGGTTTGCCGAAATTTTGGGAACCAATCCAAGCTTGGGATCAACAAAGATCTGCAGCAGTGTGAAAGTCTTACCCTGAAGATCTTTCTGGTAAGCGCCGTTCACCGCGTTTTCAGTTTTGAGTTCCGCGGTACCGCGCAGCAAGTCGAGAATTAAGTCGATTGCGGTTCTGTACGGTTTAAGCGGAGCGATCCATTCCTTGAGGTTCGCTTTTCTTTCCTCTGCCGGAAGATGTAGCCAATGATGGTACATAGGGATATCAAACTCGCAGGTTCCGGCCGGAATTGCCGAGCGCTGTCCTACGGTTTTAAGAAATTCATTCTGTGAGGAAAGATGTGAAATACGCACGCCGACAGTGCTGAGTTCAGCTCTGCTCTTCTGAAGCTGCTCAAGCGTCATTTTGAGAGAGTTCTGATCGACATGCTCATTAAAAGCTAAAGGTTCAAGGCATGATCTGAAGCGGGCAAGTTCATGCAGGAGATCATTTTTCTGATCTCCACGCACCGTGACTTCCTGTATTTCGAAGTACTTAAGGATAGCCGCACGGTGATCGTTTAAATTCTCTTGTTGAGCAAACCATTCCAGCTGAGAAAAGAGATCCGCCAATCGAAGGAACGTGCGAATTTTTTCGTTAGCCGGGAATTCATAGCGAAGCAACCCGTCAGTCATTATTTGGCCTTTTTTTAGTTATTAAAATCTACCACAAATATGTGCTAACGGATAGTAATTTTGCTTAGAGCTTGAAGATTATTCTTCTAACTTTCCAAATTGCGTTCTGTCTTTTGCTGAACTGTTCGAGACAGTCAGAGTGATTTTGTCCGTGTGTCCGAGCGCATTTAAAGCGACGAAGCTGCTTATGTATTTCCTTTGCTCTGCATCGGTACTTTTTCCTGCATCGATCAGCATGCTGGGGAAATCGATAATTCTCTGTCTATAGACGAGTATTTGGTATGCAGGCGATGGACCGCTTCTTTTAGCTCTTTAATGGAAAAAACATTTTCGATAATGTCATCAGCGGATTTAAGCCGCTCAGTCCTCGAGGCTTGAGCATTAAGAATTGACATGACCTCTTCACGGGAGAAGCCGTTTCTCTTCATAACGCGGGTGATTTGCATTTCTTCGGGAGTGTCAACGACGAGAAGCCGGCTGATACGCTGCTTCCAAAAAGAATTCTCTGTTAACAGCGGCACACTGATGATGCAGTAGCGGCCTTTTGCTTCGCTGAGCTGCCTGAGGCATTCTTTTTGAATAATCGGATGGAGGATCGACTCAAGTTTTTTTCTCTGCTGCGGATCCCTGAAAACTAAATCCCTCATGAATTTGCGATCCATTGACCCGTCGGGCGAGATAGCGTCATTTCCGAAAGCTAGTCGAACCGCATCGATCGCGATGCCGCCGGGAGCGGTCACCGCGCGAGAGACGCAGTCAGCGTCGACTACGGTAACACCGAGGGCAGAGAATTCGTCCGAGACAGTTGTTTTACCGCTGCCGATTCCTCCGGTTAATCCGATAATTCTCATAGCTTTTATTTCTGAAGAACGTTATTGATCCATTTTTCCGTTAATTCGCCGCGATGCTGTCCTTTCCATGCAAGCGGAATATCCAGCACTTTGATGTTGGATAAATTGAGCACAGGATCGTCCGCAGCTACATCGGTACGGGTTGGGGCGTATTGGATTTTATTCTTCAGAATGAAATGCGCAAACTTTGGGCTGGAAGCCCATTCCATAAAAGCTTCTGCTTCTTTTTTATTTTTTGCGCCCTTAACGACAGCAACGGTTTCGATGCCAACCGTAACGCCTTCTTTCGGATAGCTGATGGAGACCGGGTAGCCGAGCTGTTTTATATCCAAAGCGTCGGGAAGGTAGACGATCGCCGCAGCAGCAAGGCCTTCTCCCACGCGCATTGCCGGCCAAGCTCCGCTTTTGGTATACATCTGAACGTTTTTATGAAGCTGCTTTTGGTAATCAATCGAGCCTTTATCTCCAAAAGCCATTTCAAGCGAAAAGAGGCGTTCGGTTGCGGTTCCGGAGGTACGGGCGTCCGCAAGAATAATTCCGTTTTTGTATTCCGGTTTAAGCAGATCGAGCCAAGAAGAGGGCGCTTTTAACTTCTGCTTTTCCAAAAACTTGTTGTTGGTAATGAAGGCAAGCGGCATGAAGCCGACACCGGTCCAATAGCCGTCCGGATCTAAAAACTGCGACGGAATCTTATCCGCATTTTTTGGGCGATAGACGCTAAGCAGGTTGTCTTGTTTTGCGGCCTCCAAAAAGTCAGCAGGACCGCCGAGGACAGCATCGACCTGAGGATTTTTTCTTTCCGCTTTCAGCCGCGTGAGGACTTCTCCGGCGGAAAGCCGCAGGTAATTTACTTTGATGCCGGTATCTTTAGAGAACTGCGCTAACACTTGTGTCGCATATTTTTCCGGCATAGAGGCGTAGAGGTTCAATTCTGCGGCAGTCAAATTTGACGAGAGGCCGGAGAAAAGCAAGGCTTGGGTTAGGAGGAGGCGCTTTAGAAGCATTTTTTCGGTCTCAAATTAGAAGAGGCTATAGTTTGCCATCCAAATGCCGAAAATAGGGGGAAACGCCAAAGTTTTCACTCAGGACGGGCAGAGCCCTCATTTCCCCCGAAAGCTCCTTATGTTTAGTGCATGTCAGCCGGTTCTAAGCGAATGACATGCCGCCTCTCTGAAACTCAATCGCCTTCTCTGTCCAGCGGGTGTATTTCCAACGCCGGAAGATTTTTGACGATCTTTACTGTCTCCACGCTCACTGTAATGACCTTAAGGAACAAATCGTACGGATATGTGGTGTCGCCTATTTCTTCTCCGTACTTATTAAAGTCATTGACAATGCCGCTGTCCTTGTCAACTTTGACGCAGCACTTTTCAACGATCCAGTCCAGAGCGCTCTTCTTATTGACTACGTACTCCTGAGCCTCCAGAGGAATGTTTTCTATCGTGATGTCTGAGTTGTAGATCAGCCGGGTTTTATCTTTTGCAGCATTGCCTTTTTTCCCTTTAATCCGGCCCCACTCCATTCGAGTTACGTGGAACGAGGCACCCGGTTTCATTTGAATGTTAACGCCTGAGTAACGAGGCTGCTTTTCAAAATTCACATGCAGATCGGCTAACTTTCCGCCCGCTTCACTGAATGCTTTGAACTGTTCAAATGCGGCAACACGCGGAATTCTCGGAAGCTCCTTACTCAAATTATTTGCATACTTTGTCCGGTAATCCGGGCTATGCAAAATACCGTAGATGTAATAGAAGAGATCATCCTTTGAAATTGAGTTCTCCGGATAAGCTTGTCGGAAATGTTCCAGTGCTTCATCAGTAATCGCATCTTCTTTGATAAAGCCTTTGGAAGCGGCGTTTTTTGAATTCTCTTCAGGTGGATTAAATAAATCCGGTTCCTCTTTCTTTGGGCGAGCAGCTGAGGTATAAATGTAGCGGGGGAAGCATTGTCCGTTAAAAACAAGCTGAAGATCAGGTATTCGATCTACCATCAGGCAAGAAAACTCTTTTGCTCCAATACCTGCAACGCAAATGGCAAGATTTTTCGAAGATGCAGTCGGGAAAAGTTTCGGCATCTGATAAACGCAGTTATTCCAATAATGATCGAAATAAAGCCTCTGTCGGTTAAAGGGACGATAAAAAGATGCGTATTGTTTTTCTTTAGAAAATAGCTGGCTATATTTTCCGTTTAAAACATCTCTTTTTTGGGGTCGATCCCAATTAATATAGTGAGGATCGGAGGATGGGATAAAACTTTCTCTCTCCTTAGAACATCTGTCTACTTCTGCGTTATAGTGTTCTATCAAGTTCACTACATTTTGGGCTAAATTATCACGAGAAGAGTTATACGTCCAGGCATCTCTGCCTGTTGCTACGCCTCGTGAGTAATTTTTGAAGATGGCGTGCTCTAGAGTTTTCTTTCCATCTACTCTCATGAAACAAGAGTAAGAATCATCTCTCTGATTTAACCAGTCACCATGCTTATCAGGGTAGGTTCTCTGCCAGTCAATTTTTGAAATTGACTCAGCCTTTGCCAGCTGTGTTAGTTTTTCTTCCCTAGTTAAATAATCATCAACGGCATGGAAATAAATCTTGCCTTTTTCAGGATCATCCGGATTTTTAACAAGAAGAACTATTGCAACCGGAGCCCGACTTCCCTCACCAAAAATGTTGTCTTTTTCTTTACGGCGTTGCTCGCCTTGAGTTCTGGCATTTCCCTTCAAATGGAAAATATAGATTGAATTGAACTCTTCTGCCATGCATTTACGCATACCGTCGGCACTGTTGGATTCAATCCATCCGGCATTAGTCACAAAACCAATAACACCTTTGTCTTTAATACGGTCGGATGCCCAGCGGTAAGCACGGATATATGAATCATAGAGGGAGTTTTTTAATGTGGCGGCCGTGCGTTTAGCGTATGTTTCCGATATTCTGTTGTCTAATTTTTCATAGTGTTCATTCTGATTGTTATCATTTGCGGAATCCTGTCCAACTGAATAAGGTGGATTGCCAATGATCACTCGAATGTCCAACTCATTGGCCTTAGCCAATCGAGCATTATTTTCAGCTAATGATGTACTGAAAAAACTTTTGGCATCGTGATCGGCAAAAGTATCCGTCCAAATCATCACGGGGTTGGGCTCATATTCAAGATTCGGTACTAATTCATGCAGCGTACTTTCCAAGTTCATTGAAGCTACGTAATAAGCGAGAGGGACTATCTCATGCGCATGGATATCGTTCTTGAATTTTTCGTTGAGTTTGTCCGTCGGAATGAGGCCGCTTTGCATTAATCTCGTTAGAAATGTCCCGGTTCCTGTAAACGGATCGAGAATATGGACATTCGGTGCATCAATGGTTGTACCAAATTCCTTTTTCATAATGTCTGCTACCGACTGATTGATGAAGTCAACCACAGGAACAGGGGTGTAAACAATGCCCAGTTTATCCCTCATTTTTGGGAAGGCAAATTTAAAAAATTTATCGAAGAGTTCCAGAATGACCGTTTGTCTGTCTTCGGATGTTTTAATGTTCTTAGCACGGAGTTTGACCGAGTTGTAGAAG
Source organism: Parasutterella muris (assembly GCF_943193095.1). Classification (NCBI taxonomy): domain Bacteria; kingdom Pseudomonadati; phylum Pseudomonadota; class Betaproteobacteria; order Burkholderiales; family Sutterellaceae; genus Parasutterella; species Parasutterella muris. The sequence goes on from NZ_CALPCV010000008.1 coordinate 42,883, forward strand.
CCCTCTAATAACTTTGTTGCGGACTTCATGCCCTCCTTATCCAGAGCATCCAACGTTGATGTCATTGCTCTGGCAATTGGATTCCGTTCAGTGAACGGGAACTCGGCGAAGAGCGCATCCATCACAGGTTTTGTGACAATGTGCTGACCCAGCATGTCGAGAATTTCCTCGCGTGAAAGCTCTCCGTTCAGAGTGTTTTTTAGTTCCTTAGAGAACTCCTCGAATTTTTTTCGAGATTCTTCGTTTGCCTGATCATCTAAAATGGATTTGATGTGCTTGACCTGTTCTTCGCAAATCCTGCCGACATCTTCGGCCCAATCGCTCCATTCTTTTCGGTTTCCGACTTTCTTTACGATTCTCGCTCTGATGTCTTCCTCCAATATGGAATCTCTTCCGAATGGCAGAGCAAGCTGAGGGTTCGGAACATCTTTTCCTCCCGGAGCTGGCTTTCTCCCTCTTTGTTTTTTTTCTGCCATCTCCGCCGCCTGTGGGACTTTTTCTTGTGAGCTTTTTATCCGTTAGGCAAATAACTTCGAGTTTTTCAGAATTGACGGTTTTCAACTGTCCGTCAACCATGGATCCGAAATCTTCGTCAATCGATTTCAAGGCTCTCAAAACCTGCCAAACCGTCTCGAAGTCCTTGTTGTTATCTAGCACTGAATCGGCCGGAATTCCAGCGGGTGTGACAATCGGAATAATGACGTAGCCGCGCTCCTTCTTCGTATTCTTGGAAGTACGCATAACTCGTCCGACAGTCTGGACAACGTCGACCATCGACTTACGAGGCGACAAGAAAAGCACGGCGTCTAACGAAGGAACATCGACGCCCTCGGAAAGACAGCGAACATTAAATAGGATTTTGCAGTGTCCTTCTTCCGTGTCGGCCCTAAGCCATTCGAGACGGTTGGCTTTTTCTGTTGCATCCATCGATCCGTCGATGTGGCGTGCATCGCAAATGAGACCGTTCTGTTCATTAAAGAAAGCTTCATCCAAGGACTTGGTTTCTTTACGGAGTTTGTCTTTAAACCGCTCAATTGTGTTTTGGAATTCAGCTGTAAATTGTTTGGAAGAAACTTTGTCGTATTTGTCGGAAGGATTGATAACCTGAGCAAAACCGACAGCTCGTCTCATGGGCTGCAAATCGTCTCCGAGTGAGATTTCGCCCTGTAAGTCGCGCTTAGACAAAGCCCTCCAGCATCCGATGACTTTTGCAGCGTTCGATACGGAGAGACCTCCCTGAGCTCCGAGAGCTAAATCATCCGGATCGTTCTTATCTCCAATCATGGATTCGTTGACCGTCAGAACAATAACTTTGTAGTCAACCAGGCTTCCGAGTCTGACCGCTTGTGTGAAGTTAATCGAGTGGAAGGTTTCTCCATAAACGTCTTTATCGTCCATGGAGTAGAGGACAATGTCGCCCTCGTCATTTTGTTTTTTCGCATTACTGCCGTAAATTTTCGGCGTAGCCGTCATGTAGAGACGCTTTTTCGCTTTGACGTAGTCATTGTTGTGAATGCGTGTGAAGACAGCCTCTTTCTCGTCAGTGAAGTGGCCGCCCGCAGTTCTGTGAGCCTCATCACAAATCACTAAATCGAACTCTTTGACAGCGTCGGTCGGTAAATTCTGCGCCTGATGAATAACATCGATGGACTGGTAGGTAGAGAAGATGACCGTCATCGCATCCTTGTTTTCCAAGGCTTTTGTCACTTCTTTTCCTAACGTCTTGGCGTCGGTCGTGGCCGGATAAGAGAGTTCGCTTCCGACGGTCAAAGATTCCAAATCCTCCAGATCGGCTTTACCGGTGGAAGAATCAGAACAAACCGCAAAAGCCTTGATGGGATAAATGCATTGCTGCTTCCAGTCTGTGAGCGTCTGCGAAAGAAGAGAAAGCGACGGCACTAAGAACAAAACCAACTTGCCTTCCCCGGCTTGCTTCTCTGCAATCTTCAGAGAAGTGTAGGTCTTACCGGTACCGCAGGCCATGATCAGTTTGCCGCGGTCGGCTTCTTTAAAGCCGTTGATAACTTTTCTGATAGCTTCTTTTTGATAGTCGCGAGGGGTACGCTTTGCAACTTCTTTTAATTCTCCCCTCTGATAAGCGTCCCAGTCGACGGTAGAACTTGCTAAGGTTTCTCGTGTTATCAGAGTGATCGGAGGAACTTGCTTGTCAAGTTCTTCTCTGACGTTCTCGCTCCATTTTTCATTGGTCGCGACTAAGAAACGTCTGGTGAAGAACGGTTTGCTGGACGAAGCAAGGAATGAGTCGACGCCGCCTTTAAGGACTGTGGCTTCTTTGTCATAGAACTTGCACTGAATTGCCGTAAATCTGTTGTCATCGGCGTTAACGCCGACCAGGTCTATGCCGATGTCGCGAGAGGACGATACTAATTCCGGGTGCTTCTGACTCCAGTCCTTATAAGTTAGGACCTCAGAAAATAAGTCTCGGTACGTCGGTTCTTTTGTGAGCCAGTCTCGGATCAGCGTTTCAAACCGAGTTCCTTTATCGCGCTTAATGCCGGATGAGGAGTTCCCGAGATTATAAAGTAAACGGTCTAGCGAGAGATGGGAGGGGTTATACATATTTACTGCTTGAACTTTATTTTCTGCCATTTGGGGACTCAATATATAAAAAGAGGCCTTTTTCCAGGTTAAAAAGGCCATTGAATAGTCTTACACGTAGAAAGTATTTTAAAGCATGAAGAATGCGCTCTTTCCCATCGTTTAAACGACTCAGTCTTTATAAAAAACACCTCCCGGGGCGGTCGCACCGACTCATTAACCACCTCAGGAAAAGAGTCTATACATTCAGTCTTTTTCTAATATCCACTAAAGTTTCACCGTTGTAGGCAAAGTACAATCCGCCTTGTATGGCTTTTACCTTCATTAAATGTTGTCCAAGGCCGCTTAGTGAGTACGTCTTGCCTTCAAAGGAAACCTTGTTCTTTTTATCAAGAGTTGTACAGGTGATTTTGGCGTCCTTAACAAATGTCAGCGTAGTGCCTACAGGGATGCCGAGGAGTTCAAACGTCAAATTGCCTTTCTTAGGCGGCGTTGTTTTAGATGGGGTAGATTCCGGAGCGCTCTCGCCATTTTCGTCAATCGGGTAGCGAATCAGCTGAGCTTCACTGCCGTTGATTTGAGCGATTGCAGATTGGATTTCGTAGGCCTTCTTGGCATCCATTCCGTAAAATTCGCGGTTCTTAGCGTGGCGTAAAGTCGGATCAAGCGTATCAATCAGTCTATGCAGTTCCTTATCTCTCAAGCGTTTCTTAACCTTGTAGGCTGCATAACAGTGAAAAGGATCGGGAAGGGCACTGTTTCTATTAAGACTCTTTAATCTTTTCTCTACGTCATCCGCATAACCAATTTTGACCATGTCCGGAAAGGCAGGATTGACAAGAATATAGATTGAACCCGCGAATTGTTCTTTCTTTTCATCTCCACAGGTGTAACCTCGCTTTTTCAATTCATCTTCGATGAGATTAATTAAATCTTCGTCCAAACATTGAGATAAAGTACTCATTTCAATTCCTTTGCGATAGAGGCGGTAATCTCAATCTTGCCGCTGCCGGCGTGATGGATTAAAAATTATTTGCAGTTGTTGTCAGTGAGATTGTAAATCGATGAGTTTACCCGTTGCTTGATCAACTCTTGTAAAACTGCCTGTCGTTCTTCATCGGCGAGGCATTTGCAAGCTTCAGGATCGCATTCGCAGCGGCTCGATTGCGCTTCGGAAAAAGAAAAACCGCGCAGGTCTTGCGCGGTTTTTACGAATTCTGGTCGGAGTGAGAGGATTCGAACCTCCGACACCTGCGTCCCGAACGCAGTACTCTACCAGGCTGAGCTACACTCCGATTTGACCGTCAAGTGAACTAACTGTCCCTCTCAACTGTCAAGGAAAGCAATTCTATCAGAGAATTTTTGAATGCGCTACTCGGGAGGCAGTCAAGCTGTCGAATTCCGTTCTGAACTTCATTTCTGGCTGCGGAAATGCAGGACTCAATCGCATTAGTTTTCTTGATAATTCCGATAATTGCGTCAAGGTCAGGATCGCTGTGACTGATTGCGTTACGAATTGTTTCAGCGTCCGTCTCTGAGCAGTTTCTCAGCGCATAAATAAGCGGCATTGTCATTTTGCCTTCGCGTAAATCGGTGCCAAGATTCTTTCCGGTATTTCCGGAGACGCCGACATAATCCAGTACGTCATCAATAATCTGGAATGCTCGGCCAAGACACAGCGCATATTCGGCCATAGCGTCTTCTACCGCTTTGTCGGCGCCGGCAGAGACCGCCGCCATGCGGGCAGCCGCTTCAAACAGTACGCCGGTTTTACGCTCAATCACTTCAATGTAGCGCTTCTCGTCCACGGTGGTGTCGTGAATGTTTAAAAGCTGAATGACTTCGCCTTCGGAAACACGGTTTACCGCCCCGGCAACAATTTCACAGATCCTCAGATTCTGTGTTCGGACCATTAACTGGAATGCTTTCGAATACATAAAGTCACCAACCAGAATCGCGCTGGCATTGCCCCACTTGAAGCTGGCCGTGGGCTTGCCGCGTCTTAAATCTGATTCGTCGACCACATCGTCATGGAGAAGACTGGCGGTATGGACATACTCGATCATTGTGGCTAAAAACACAGGATCCTTGTTTTGACATCCGAGCGCTCGGGCGATCAGAAGAAGAACAACAGGACGCATCCGTTTGCCGCCTGCGCTGACAATGTAGCCAGAGATCTTCTTAATAAGAGGGATGTCACTTTGCAAATCAGAAATTACCGCCTTGTCTACCTCGACGAGATCTTCAGCGATCGGTGCAATAACGCGCTGCATCGTTTCTGCTACGTTGGCCATTCTTTTTATTCCTAATAATGCGAAATATTTGTGTTTAATATTAAACAAGATTTCTGAATTAATGGAAATTAGAACAGGAAAGTGTCCGTGACTAGCTTATATACGGCAATAATTCCTGCCCGCTAAGAAAACTGACCCGAATAAGACTCGGCTGTTAAAAACATGGAAGAGGCGGCGGAAAATGAAGCTTTCATATTAATAAAGCACCATGGAAACTCCTTCGATCAGAGCGCTTTCCTCACTCTGAAGATGAACTGCGGACAGACGCTGCGCAGCAACAAAGTACTGAGGATGAGGCGGAGAAAAAATAAAACATATAACGGTTTGACTTAATGAGAATTTTCCTCCATAATGCCGAGCTCTGCGCAAACTTCTTTCTAGCAAACAAAAAGGCTTCAGCAGGACGCAGACTGCATTGAAGTGTTAAAGGTAAAGCATGTACGCAATTATTAAAACCGGCGGCAAACAGTACACTGTTGCTGTTGGCGATAAAGTAAAAGTCGAAACTCTGCCGGGCGAAGTCGGCTCTCAGATCAAACTCGAGACCGTTCTCGCTGTTAAGACTGATGCCGGTCTTACTCTTGGCAACCCGACAGTTCCGGGCGCTTTTGTTACAGCCACGGTCCTCTCTGAAGGTCGTCACGACAAGGTACGTATCTTCAAGTTCCGTCGCCGCAAGCACTCTATGAAGAGCGGCGGTCATCGTCAGAACTACACCGAACTCAAGATTGACGAGATTTCGGCCTAATTTGAATTTTTGATAAGAGGTATTTGAAATGGCACATAAGAAAGGCGGCGGATCGACACGTAACGGCCGCGATTCCAACGCTCAGCGTCTTGGCGTTAAAGTTTTCGGCTCTGAAATGATCCAGCCGGGCGCCATCATCGTTCGTCAGCGCGGCACGAACTTCCACGCCGGTGAAAACGTCGGTATGGGTCGTGACCACACTCTGTTCGCAAAGGTTGCAGGTAAGGTTGAATTCGTTGTCCACGGACGTCTGAATCGTCACTACGTCAACGTAGTTCCCGTCTAATCTTTACTGACGACACTTTAAAAGAATTGAGGCGCCCCATTCCTAGCAAGGAACGGGGCGCTTAATTATTTACCTGACTATCATCACATAATTAGAACTATTGCCAGCGGCAGGAAAAAATGAAATTCGTAGATGAAGCAAAAATTGAAGTCATGGCCGGAAAGGGCGGCAACGGTGTTGCCTCGTTCCGCCGTGAAAAATTCATTCCTAAAGGCGGTCCTGACGGCGGAGACGGCGGCCGGGGCGGATCGATTTACGCGATTGCAGACCGTAACCTTAACACTCTGATTGACTACCGCTATACCCGTAAGTTCCAAGCTAAAAACGGCGAAAACGGCCGCGGAAGCGACTGCTACGGCAGAGGCGCCCCCGATATTGAACTGCGCGTGCCCGTCGGAACCGTGATTACCGATATCAATACCGGCGAAACCATTGCCGACTTGGATAAAAACGGTGAGAAGGCGCTTTTAGCCCGCGGCGGAAAAGGCGGCCTCGGCAACCTCCATTTCAAGTCTTCGACGAACCGTGCGCCTCGTCAGTGCACGCCCGGAGAACCCGGAGAGGAAAGAGCGCTCAAGCTTGAACTGCGCGTATTGGCCGATGTCGGTTTGCTCGGACTGCCGAATGCGGGCAAGTCCACTCTGATTTCTGCTGTATCCAACGCTAAACCGAGAATTGCGGACTATCCCTTCACAACACTGCATCCGCATCTGGGTGTTGTGCGTGCTGGCCCCGAGTCGAGCTTTGTGATCGCTGATATTCCCGGACTGATCGAGGGTGCCTCTGAAGGCGCCGGACTCGGTCATCAGTTCCTCAGACACCTCTCTCGTACCAGTCTGCTGCTTCATGTGATCGATGTTGCTCCGATGCACGCGGAGGAAGATCCGATCGCGGCGGCTAAAGCTATCGTTGAAGAACTTCGTAAGTTCGATCCTGCTCTGGCAGATAAACCGCGCTGGGTAGTTCTGAACAAGATGGACTTGGTGCCCGAAGAGGAACGCGCTGAAGTTATTGAGAAGTACCGTAAGGAATTCGGTGCGGATACGCCGCTCTTTGCGATCTCGGCAGCGACCCGAGAAGGTACCGATAAACTCGTGAACGCGATCGCGGCAGATATCCATGAGCAGAGAAGACAGCTGCTCGCGGAGTCTGAGCCGGATGTGCGCTTTGACGATCAGGAAGAAGTTTTCCCGCCTGAACCTGAAGAAGAAAAATAAACTGATAAAGACCGCCGTGCACAGCACGGCGGCTTAATATATGCAGTATCTCCCAAACCAACGAATCCCGGATTAGCAGAAGATATGGAAGAAAATCTTAAAGTTTGGCAGGACGCCAAACGCATCGTCGTAAAAGTCGGTTCCTCCTTAGTGACAGACGAAGGCCGCGGAGTGGATCGCGCTGCGATCGATCGCTGGACAAAGCAAATTTCGGAACTCCAGAAACTGGGCAAACAAGTGATTTGGGTGAGCTCAGGTGCCGTGGCCGAAGGCGTGGTACGCCTCGGCTGGAGTAAGCGCCCGAAGAAAATGCATGAACTGCAGGCGGCGGCCGCGGTCGGGCAAATGGGCATTATCGAAGCGTATGAAAAAAGCTTTGAGATCTACGGAATCAAGACCGCTCAGATCCTGCTCACACACGCCGACTTGGCGGACCGGGAAAGATATCTGAATGCTCGTCAGACACTGGTGACGCTCTTAGATCTCGGAGTCGTGCCGATCATCAATGAAAACGACACAGTTGTCACAAACGAAATTAAAGTGGGCGACAACGATACGCTTGGTGCATTGGTGACCAATCTCGTGGAGGCGGACCTTCTCGTCATTCTTACCGACCAGCTTGGGCTCTTTACCGCGGATCCCCGCAGCAATGCCGATGCGCGCCTAGTTCAGGTCGGACGGGCCGGAGATAAAAAATACGAAGAGATGGCGGGCGGCGCCGGCTCCTCAATCGGCAAGGGCGGTATGCTGACCAAAATCTTGGCGGCTAAGCGCGCGGCTCGAAGCGGTGCTTCCACGATTATCGCAAGCGGAAGAATCGAAGACGTGCTGGTAAAACTTGCGCACGGTGAGTCAATCGGCACACTGCTTTATGCCGAAAGTCGGCCGATGTCCGCGCGAAGCCAATGGATCGCCGATCACCTGCAGCTCAAAGGCAAATGCGTGATCGATGAAGGTGCGATTCACGCCGTCAGAGCAGGTAAGAGCCTTCTGCCGGTCGGTGTTAAGGCTGTGGAAGGAGACTTCCTGAGAGGAGAAGTCGTCGCCTGTGTGGATAAGGACGGAAAAGAAATTTGCCGCGGCCTTATTAACTATGGTTCTGCCGAAGCAAAGCGCATCATGGGACATCACACCGACGAAATCTTGGATGAACTCGGTTATATCGAACAGCGTGAACTGATCCATCAGGACAATATGGTCGTCGCTTCACTCTGATCTTCTGATATCAAAAAAGCCGCTCCTGCGTTTTGCATTGAGAGCGGCTTTTCTTAATTGCGGTACAGTCTGAAGTGATTCGGCCCTTCCGCTCTTTCCCAACGGGGCGGCGGTGTCAGTGATTTCTTATCGGTAAAGATAAGCGGTGCAAGCTCTGTAAGCGCTTCTTTATACACATTGCGCTTGAACTCAATGACCTGACTCAGCGGAACCCAATAGTCATTCCAGCGCCAAGCCTCAAATTCGGGATGATTGGTCGCTTTCAGATTGATGTCTTTGTTCTTGCCCAGAAGCTCAAGTAAAAACCAAATCTGCTTCTGCCCTTTGTAAATGCCTCTGAGATCTCTGCGCACCCAGCGGTCCGGAACGTCATAGCGAAGCCAGTCTTCGGTCCTACCGATGATTCTGACCTGATTTTCAAAAAGGCCGAGTTCTTCCCACAGCTCTCTGAACATGGCCTCCCTCGGAGATTCCCCGCGGTTGATACCGCCCTGTGGAAACTGCCACGAGTGCTGACCGAGCCGCTTTCCCCAGAACACCTGTCGGAGAGGATTCGTCAAAATAATGCCGACATTCGGTCGATATCCATGTTGATCAAGCATAAAAACTTTAAAATAACTCTTTTGTGTCCTTACATTATATCGGTACGCCTTGCGGAACTTTTTCGGATTGTTCGAAAGGGGAAGCAGCGCATTCTGCCGGCATTACAAGAGTTGAATAAATGAGAGCAAAACAATTTTTTATTTCCACCATGAAGGAAGCGCCCGCAGACGCTGAAATCGTTAGCCAGAAACTGATGCTTCGCGCCGGCATGATTAAAAAACTGGCCGCTGGCATCTACGACATCATGCCGATGGGTCTTCGCTCCCTCCGTAAAATTGAAAGCATTATCCGCGAAGAAATGGATAGAGCGGGCGCCATTGAACTGCTGATGCCGATCGTGCAGCCGGCTGAACTTTGGCAGGAAACCGGCCGCTGGCAGAAGTACGGAGATGAACTCCTCCGTATTAAGGACCGTCATGACCGTGATTTTGTTCTGCAGCCGACCAGTGAGGAAGTTGTCACGGATATCGCTCGTCAGGAAATTAAGTCCTGGCGTCAGCTTCCTGTGAATTTCTACCAGATCCAGACGAAGTTCAGAGATGAACGCCGCCCTCGCTTCGGCGTGATGCGAGGCCGCGACTTCATCATGAAGGACGCCTACTCATTCGACAGAAACGCTGAAGATGCCGGCAAGAGCTACGACAAGATGTTTGAAGCTTACTGCCGAATCTTTGATCGACTCGGCCTGATGTACCGCGCGGTGCGCGCCGACTCCGGCTCGATCGGCGGCTCCCGCTCTCAGGAATTCCAAGTGATCGCCGACACTGGCGAAGACCTCATCGTGTTCTGCCCGGACAGCGATTACGCGGCAAATATCGAACTCGCTGAGGCGCCCTGCCTGATCGAAAAACGCGAAGAGCCCAAAGAAGCGATGGAAAAAGTTCCGACACCCGGAAAAGATAAATGCGAACTCGTCGTTGAACTGCTGGGCAAGCCGCTCACCGACAGCGTCAAATCCATCGTGCTTGCGGTTGAACAGTACGACGAAAAAGGCAATCCGCTGCCTGCGAAGATTGTTCTGCTGCTGCTTCGCGGAGACCACAGCCTGAATGAAGTGAAAGCGGGCAAACTTGACGCGCTCAAGCCCGGATTCCGCTTCGCGACGGATTCTGAAATCATGAATACTTTCGGCAGCAAACCCGGCTACCTCGGACCTGTCGGTATTCCTAAGGATGTCACGATTGTTGCGGACACCACTGTCGCCAACATGAGCGACTTCATTGTCGGCGCCAACGAAGAGGGCTACCACATTCGCGGCGTGAACTGGGGCCGCGACCTGAGAGAACCGGACGTTGTCGCAGATATTCGCAACGTAGTTGTGGGAGACGCTTCTCCTGACGGCAAAGGCACACTGAAAATGCAGCGCGGCATCGAGGTCGGCCATGTCTTCTTCTTAGGCGACAAGTATTCTTCCGCGATGAAGGCGACTTATCTGGATGAAAACGGCAAACCGCAGGTCCTTCAGATGGGCTGCTACGGTATTGGCGTTTCCCGTCTGCTCGGCGCTGCGATTGAACAGGGTCATGATGACAAGGGCATTATTTGGCCCGACAGCATCGCGCCCTTTACCGTCGTTATCTGCGCGGTCGGCTACGACAAGAGCGAAGAAGTTCAGAAGGTTTCCAATGAACTGTACGGCCGCCTGAAAGAGGCCGGTATTGATGTCATTCTTGACGATAGAGGACTGCGCCCCGGCGTAATGTTCGCTGAGTGGGAACTGATCGGTGTACCGCACCGCGTCACGATCGGCGACCGCGGCCTCAAAAACGGTGAAGTTGAATACACGCACCGCAGAGATCTGAAGAATGAGACGGTGCCTGTCGCGGATATCGCAGATAAACTGATCGGCTTGATCAATAATAGATAATCTCTGATCATTGATTCAAAAAACCGGCCGGGAGCTAAAGTTCCCGACCGTTTTTTCATTAAGCGAAGCACTGCAAAAGAAGCGCCTTTTAAAGGATTACACGCGTTCTGCGGAAGTATCAAGCGGCGCAGGCCCCTGTGCCGTATCCGCAGCTTTCGGAGCCGGATCGGATTCCACGCGGCAGATAATTTCCGGTGTCCCGATAAGATGAAGATCTCTTTGCGGGAAGGGTATGTTGATCTTGCGCTCGTTGAATTCACGCAGCATTTCTCTGCTGATATTTGAGCGCAGCACGGTAGTGCCCTTTTCCGGATCGGAAATCCAGAAGTAGGAAGTTAAATCGATACCGTCCGCGCCGAAGTTGGACAAAATCGTGTAAGGAGGAGGGCTGATCAGCACACGAGGCTGTCTGCGGACAATGTCCGTCATAAGTTCAATCACCTCTTCGACGTCAGTGCTGTAGTCGACACTCATGGTCACGGTGGTGCGGCCCGGTCCCTGCAGATACGAGGTATTTTTCACGTTGCCGGTGACAAACGCCTCATTCGGGATAATCGTGACGCTGCCGTCAAAGGCACGGATAACGGTGTAGCGCGTTTTAATGTCATTGACGATGCCTTCCACGCCCGCAACTGAAACCAGATCGCCGATTTTGATGCTTCTGTCGAGCAGAATGATAAAGCCGCTCACATAGTTGGAGGTAATTTTCTGCAGGCCAAAGCCGAGACCCACACCGACCGCGCCGCCGAATACGCCGAGCACGGTAATGTCAATGCCGACCGAGGAAAGACCGACCAGAATCGCAATGAAGGTAAGCAGAACTTTCACGACGCGAATCAGAACAACTCTAAGACTCGACTGCATCGTCGGAATGCTGTTGAGCCAGCGCTCAATGAACTGTCCGACCCATTTGGCGACAATCAGCGCGAGCGCGATGGAGAAGATCGCGAGAAGCAAAGACCAAAGCGTGAAGTTGTCCTTGCCAAGCGGTATCTTGGTGGACTGCATGAAGCTGACGGCCTTCGGCAGAACGCCGACGACCTGCAGCGCAACGCCGCCCCAGATGGCCCATGTCAGGAAATTATCCAGACTGTTCGAGAGTTTGCCCCGGCTGACCGTTTGGTGAATGATAAAGATGACGGTGCGGATAACAACGTAGGCGCCAAGGATGAGCCAAATAATGGATTCCAGCGGCAGCGCGTGCTTGGGCAACACGTTGAACAGCCGGATCGTAAACGTTGTCACCGCGATGAACACCATAGAGATGAGCGGGAAACTGAGCCGCAGAAGCAGCGTCTGAATTCGTCTGCGCACGAGACTCCAAAACGCCTGCTCTCTTTGTTTAGGGTTCTTCTCTTCTTCGGCCTGTGTTTGTTCCTCTTCGGCAAAAAGACTGACCGCCCGCTTGTAAAGGTAGCGAGAGAGCAGCCAGCCGAGGATCAGTGAGGTCGCAAGACAGGCGATCTGCCAATATACGACCGGCTGATTCAGCCCCTTTTCAAACATGAGCAGAAGCTCATCAAGGATATTGTTATCAGCGCTGAGGAGCTCCTCGGTTGTAACCGCGGTTTGAGCAACCTTTGCGACTTCGCTGACGGCCATAAATTTTCCTTATAAAACGACGTTAACGACCGACGTCTTCCACCGGATCGAAAGTGAGAAGAATAGAGGAGGGAACGTTTCCGACAGGCGGTTTCGGGAACGGATCACACAACAGGATCGCTTTTTCCACCGCGTTGTCAAAAGCTTTAAGACCGCTCGTCTTCAAAAGTTTCGGAGTTCCGGCTTTCTTGCCGGTCTTCAGAAGCTGTACTTCGAAGCGCGCGACATAGTCGCCGCGTTTGGCGCCCGCCGGGGTATTAAACGTAATATGCGGTCGGATGCAGGCCACGATACGATTGTTGTACTGAGCCTGCTGGAAGCTCGTCATGCTCGAGGAGCCGCTGCTGCCCATGCTGGATCCGCTCTGTCCGGAAAGACGGCTGAGCATTTCTTTTCTGCGTGCGGCGTTGGCCTGAGCTTCAGCTCTTTGACGATTCAGCTCTTCCTGAGCTTTCTTTTTCTCAGCAAGTTCTTTTTCGCGTTTGGCTTTCTGCTCGGCGATCTGCTTTTCACGCTCCTGAGCCTGACGTTTGAGCTCTTCCTGACGAGCCTTGCGTTCCGCTTCGGCTTTCTGCTGCTCAAGGCGTTTTTGTTCCGCAAGCTGACGCTGCTCTTCCTGACGTTTTAATTCCTGCTGCTTGAGCTCTTCCTGGCGCTTCAGCTCCTGCTGTCTGAGCTCTTCCTGTCGTTTAGCTTCTTCCGCTTTGCGTCGTTCTTCCGCCTGTCGGGCTTCTTCGGCTTTACGCTGCTCTTCAGCTCTGCGGGCTTCTTCTAACTGACGCTCGCGCTCCAGAATGCGCTGCTTTTCTTCTTCCTGCTTTTTCGCTTCGCGATCCAGCCGCTCCTGAACGATGTCCGGGTCTTCAAGCATATTGGCCTGACGATCCAAGTCGGTCTGTGCAATCGGCGGCGGTGGCGGCGGAAGCTGCGGCTCCGGCGCGCTCTGCGGTTCGGGAGCCGGCGGTTCAGGTTCAGGCTGCGGCTCGGGTTCTGGTTCGGGCTTAGGCTCAGGTTCCGGGGCCGGTTCCGGCTGAGTATCGGCCGTTTGAGCCGCCTCGTCTCCCGTCCAGAGTTCGGCGTATACCGGACCGGTCGGCTCCGCTCTCCACTGCATTGACACAAACAAAAGCACAAACAGCACGCCGTGGGCGATTAGGGCAAGCACAAAGGCGACACCCCAGAAGCCTTGGCCGTCTGTTACTTTATTCGGCTGATTGGGAGAATAGTCATCCATTACTTAGCTCCGGACCCTTCCAGTTTGAGGGATAAACCGATGCGTGTGATGTTGGCTTTCTGCAGATTGCGCATGACATCGATCACTTTTTCATAGGCGACCGTTTTGTCCGCCGCGATGACGACAGGCACATTGGCGCCGTCAGCGCGCAGAGATTCAACGGTTGACACGAGCTGCGGGAAGTCCACCGGTACGACTTTCTTAGCGCTGTCACGAATAGAAAGCTGGCCGTCGGGTGCGACAATGACTTCAACGACTTTATCAGGCTGCTTGGCGGCCTTGTTGACGGTTGGCAAATCAACCATTGAGGGATTGACGTAAGGAGCCGCCACCATCAGGATGACGACCAGCACCAGCATCACGTCAATATAGGGAACGACGTTCATCTCTGCGAGAAGACGTCTTCTGCTTCCGTTGCGGGGCATGTTCTTTCCTTAGGCCTGACGACTCAAAATATTTTGGAATTCCTGCATGTAGCTTTCATACTGGTTCGCAAGACGATCCAGGCTGTAAGCAAAGCGGTTGTATCCGATCACGGCAGGAATCGCGGCGAACAGACCGATCGCGGTTGCGACCAGAGCTTCGGCAATACCGGGGGCTACAACAGCGAGCGAGGCGCTTTCCAGGTTGCCCAGTCCGGTGAAGGCGTCCATGATGCCCCAAACCGTACCGAACAAACCGATGTAGGGAGAAACCGAACCAATCGTGGCAAGCACCGAAAGACCGGATTCCAGAATGTCCAGCTCTCTCTGGAAGCGGGCGCGCATGGCGCGCGAGACGCTGTCAATGAGCCCGAATGTGCCGGCTTTCTGCTCTAGATGGCTCGCTCTGCCGCGCAGAAACTCAGTCATGCCGGAATAGAAAATGCCTTCCTGAGGTCCGATGGAATCGCGGCGTTCGGCTGCCGATTCATAGAGCTTGTTCAGATCGGCTCCGCCCCAGAAACGCTTGTCGAAGCTTGCGGCTTCTCGTCTGGCGCGGCTCATCTGAAACCATTTCTGGAAAATAATCGTCCAGCTCACCAGCGAAAAAATGAGAAGAATGCACAAAACAATCTGCACTACGGCACTGGCTTGTGTGACTAAAGTGATAATGGATAAATCAGCGGATGCTTCCATCACGATCCCTTACGAAATTAAAAGTTCTTTAAATTTTGCAGACATCTCTTCCGGCATTGCAGTCGGACGGAAAGTATCCGCGTTCAGTACGCCGCAGCGAATCTCGCCTGAGGCAAGCTTCTCGCCGGCTCTTAATATCTCCTGTGTGAAGCAGAAAGAGGCCCTTCGGCAGTCGGAGATTCTCGCCCGGACAATGAGCTCGTCATCAAGATGCGCGGGCCGAATGTAGCGGACCTTTGCCTCGGCGACGACAAATACGATTCGATGCCGCTGATACAGCTCCTCCTGAGACCAGCCGAGCGCTCTCAGCCATTCTGTACGCGCCCGCTCCATGAATTTAAGGTAGTTGGCGTAATAGACGACCCGAGCACAGTCCGTATCTTCATAATACACACGCACGGGTAAGTCAAAGTAAGCCTCAGTCATTTAAGAATATCGCTCCCTGCCGAATATCGGTCAATACACACAGAAGTCCAAAGCAAGATTTTATCAAGCTGATTCTGATAAATAGTTTTTTTGGCTGGCTGTGTATCCAAATCAAGCGCTTTCTGACATCCTTGGAAACAAAGCTTAAACTGAGATAATGTGTTGGTAAATGTTTCATTTCTTTGGGTTTTTAATCAAACTGATAAGATATTGCGTCCCAAAATAGGTGAAAGGATAAAAGTGAAAAGAAATACGGCAAACCCAAGGTCTCGAGCGAGAGCGCTGCTCTGCCTTTCGTCGCTTTTGGGCTGCATGTTTTTGCTTTCTTCATGCCGAGAAATTCCCAATGCCGTGCACAGCGAACAGGAACTTTCCGCAAACACTTTATTTACGCCTTTTTCAGGCCGCAGCCCTAAGCATCTGGATCCGACCAGTTCTTACTCGTCGGATGAAACACCTTATACCTACAATATTTACGAACCGCTTTATCAGTATCACTACCTCAAAAGACCCTATGAGCTGATCCCCCGAGCGGCTGAAAGGATTGTTCAGCCGGTTTATTTCGATAAGAACGGAAATAAGCTTGGTAAAGACGCAGACCCTGAAGAGGTCGCGCTCAGTGTGTACGAAATTCCGCTGAAGAAAGGCATCATGTATGCGCCGCATCCCGCTTTCGCGAGGGATGCGGAGGGTCGCTACGTGAATCATCATCTTGCGCCCGAGGTCATTGACGGGCTGCGCAATCCGCTCGATCTGCCGCAAAAAGGAACTCGGGAGCTCGAGGCGGAAGATTATGTCTATGCGATTAAGCGTATGGCGAACCCGCGCATTATCTCTCCGATCTTCGGAACGATGGCTAATCATCTTTCGGGACTGAACGAATACGCGGTCCTGGCTCGAGCAGAAGATGAGCGACTCAGACGCGGACTTTCGCCTACGGACCGCGATCTGCCGTTTCTGGATTTCAGAAAAATTCCTCTGAAGGGTGTCAGCGCGCCCGATAAGTACACGCTGCGCCTGGAGGTCAAAGGCAAATATCCTCAGTTTTCCAATTGGCTTGCAATGACCTTTTTTTCTCCCATCCCTTGGGAAGCAGAAGCGTTCTACGCGCAGAAGGGCATGGCAAAGAACAATCTTTCTCTGAATTACTGGCCGGTCGGAACCGGTCCCTACATGCTGGTCGAATCGATTGAAAACCGCAGACATGTCATGGAGCGCAACCCGAACTACAGAAAAACGGAACTTTATCCGTGCGAAGGCGAGGAGCTTGACGAGTCAAAGGGCTATCTGCAGGACTGCGGCAAGCCGATGCCTTTTATTGATCGAATTGAAATCAGCGCGGAAAAAGAAAGCGTGCCTCTGCAGACGAAATTTCTACAGGGCTATTACGATTCTCCGCAGATTGAGCGTCTGGACAACGGTCAGGGTTTTCTGATCGGCATGGCCGACAGCGCCAAGAAAGAAAAAGAATATCGCGAAAAGAAACTGCAGTTCCCGAAGACGGTAGAAGCTCAGAATACTTACTTCGGATTTAACTGGCTCGATCCTGTGATCGGCCGAGGCGATACGCCCGAGCAGCAGGAGCGCAACCGTAAGCTTCGTCAGGCGATCTCTATCGCGATGGACTGGGAAGAGTACATTCAGATTTTCCAGAAAGGGCTCGCATCTCCTGCGCACGGTCCGCTGCCGCCGGGATTGTTCGGTTACAGCAAAGACGGCGCGGCGGCATTCAACCCCTATGTTTACGAGAAAGGCGAGGACGGACAGATCCGCCGCAAATCTCTGGCTGAAGCAAAAAAACTTCTGAGCGAGGCCGGTTATCCGGACGGACGGGATCAGAAAACGGGAGAACCGCTTGTATTGAATCTGGACTTTCAGGCGGCTGCGTCTCCTGCGACAAAATCCGTGCTGGACTGGTATCAGAAGCAGTTTGCCAAGATCGGAATTCAGCTCGATATCCGCGCGACGGACTACAACCGCTTCCAGGATAAAGTCATTACCGGAAATCATCAGCTGTTCCTTTGGGGTTGGCTCGCAGACTACCCGGATGCGGAGAATTTCTTATTTCTGCTTTACGGACCCAACGCGAAGTCGAGCACGGGCGGTTCTGGAGAAAACGCTTCGAACTATCAGAACGATGACTATGACCGGATTTACGCCAAGATGCGCTACTTGGATGAGGGTCCGGAAAAGGCTGCCGCCATTGAAGAGCTGATCCGCATTGTGCAGAAAGACGCTCCGTGGTCGTTCGGATACTTCCCGACGAGCGCCGCGGCTTTTCATCAGTGGGTGCATAACGGTAAACCGACACAGATTGTCCGCAACCATATCCAGTATTTGAGGCTTGACCCCGCGACCCGAGTCGAGCGCGTTAAAGAGTGGAATAAACCGATCTACTGGCCGCTCTTTATTCTGGCTGCGCTTCTGGGTTCACTGGTTGTTCCGGCCGTGATTCTGCACCGCAGAAGAGAGCGCATGACCGCCCGTACTGCACAGGAGTCCTTGAAATGATTCGATATCTTTTAAGACGCATCGGCTACGGCTTTTTAATTCTCATCGGCGTGAATCTGCTGACGTTCGTTTTGTTTTTTACCGTCAACACGCCGGATGATATGGCGCGGCTCAATATCGGCGGAAAACGCGTGACGGCTGAAGCGATTGAAAGCTGGAAGAAATTCCACGGCTACGACAAGCCGCTTCTGTGGAACGAGAGTGCTGAAGGAGCAAAAAAAGCGACAGAAACCATTTTTTGGGAGCACAGCGCCCGAATGATGGTCGGTGACTTAGGCGCGTCTGATACCGGCCGCGATATTGCCTATGAGATTAAAAATCGAATGGGCCCTTCGATCGCGCTTGCGCTGCCGACATTTTTACTTGGTGTCTTCGTCATCGTGGTGTTCTCTCTGGGGCTGGTGTTTTTCCGGCATACGAAGCTCGAGATCGGCGGCGTGATTCTTGCGATCGTCGTGATGTCGATTTCCGGACTTTTCTACATTATTTTCGGACAGTGGCTGTTTTCCAAGATTCTCAAGCTCGTGCCGATTTCCGGTTTTGAAAGCGGCACAGCGATGGCGGCTTTTCTCATTCTTCCGGTCGCGATCGGCGTTTTCTCCCGCATTGGCGGAGACGCGCTCCTTTACCGATCCATGTTTTTAGAGGAGATCAGCAAAGATTATGTCCGCACGGCCCGCGCCAAAGGGCTGCCGGAGTCAGCCGTGCTCTTTAAGCATGTTCTGCGTAACGCAAGTCTTCCGATCCTCACCTCGACGGTGGCGGTTCTTCCGATGCTGTTCTTAGGCTCACTGGTGATGGAGAGTTTCTTCGGCATTCCGGGACTGGGCAGCTTTACGATTGACGCGATTAACAGTCAAGATTTTGCGATTGTGCGCACCATGGTGTTTGTCGGAACCGTTCTTTATGTGATCGGTCTGATTTTGACGGATGTGGCCTACACGATTGCCGACCCGAGGATTCGACTCAAATGATGATGCCTAAATTTGTTCTTCTGCCGACGGACATTGTGGTCATTGTCTTGGTTGCGGCACTCGGTTTTTATCTCTGGCATGCGCTGCGCAGCGATGAGCTGCGCGCCCGATGGCGCTATGTGATGGGCTCGGCGGCCGCGCTTTGCTCACTGACACTGCTCGGTTTTTTCCTTTTGACTGCCGTTTTGGATTCGGTGCATTTCCGTCCGGTTATCGCGGTGCAGGATCAGCACGCGGTTTATGACGTTAAGACGTATTCTCTGCTGGACAAAGCGTTTGGCAAGGCGCATCTTGCCGAAGAAAAGTCTTACTCGGAGCCGCTGGCGACGCGCACCTTTGAAAAAAATTCACGCTTTGAAAACGGTCGTCCGATTCGTGATTACGAGCCGCTGAAAGCAGGCGGCGCGCATCTGAAGGACGAGAGCGATCACGTTAGCGATGTTCTTGTCAGATGCGCTTTTGCGCTTGCTATTGGTCTTGCCGCCTGCGCTGCGCTTTGGGTCATTTGCGTTCTCTGCGCCGCGCGCGCCAAAGGAAGGACCTTTGCCGAGGAGGCGGGCAGGCTCTTTAAGCGGCGAGACGAGGTGCCCTATGAAGCCGTTCTTTCGACCGTTTCGATTTTGGTGCTCCTCGGATCTCTTATCGCGTTTCTCTGGCCCTTCTACCACGTGATGGGCACTGATCAGACCGGCAACGATGTGCTTTTCCAGGCGTTTAAATCGATTCGTACCGCGCTGGTTATCGGAACGCTTGCCACGCTGACAACGCTGCCTTTCGCCGTGGTGCTCGGCATCAGCGCCGGTTTTTTCAAGGGTTGGGTTGATGACTTGATTCAGTACCTGTACACCACGCTCTCTTCGATTCCGAGTGTGCTGCTGATTGCCGCTTCCGTGCTGATGATTCAGGTGTTTATTGACGCGCATCCCGGCATGTACGCCACCGGCATTGAGCGGGCGGACCTAAGGCTCTTTATGCTGAGCGTCATTATCGGTCTTACAGGCTGGGCGACGCTTGCGCGTTTGCTGCGCGCGGAGACGCTCAAGATTTCTCAGCTTGATTACATCCAGGCGGCAAGAGCGTTCGGTGTCGGACCGTTCCGTATTATGCGCCGCCACGTGCTTCCGAATGTGCTTCACATCGTATTGATTGTGGCGGTTTTGGATTTCTCGGGCATCGTGCTGTATGAGGCCGTGCTCTCCTATGTGGGCGTTGGGGTCGACCCGACCACATACAGTTTCGGCTCGATGATCAACGCGGGCAGACTCGAACTTTCTAGAACCCCTGTGGTTTGGTGGAATCTCTGTACGGCGTTTGTTTTTATGCTGACGCTGGTTCTTTCGGCAAATCTTCTGGCTTCTTCCGTGCGGGAAGCGTTTGATCCGCGTTTGGCAATTAAAGTGAAGAGAGGAAAGTAATGCTGCAGATATCGAACATGGTGACTGACATTCTCACTTCCGAGGATACGGTGCGCGTGGTTGACGGTTTGAGCTTAGAGCTCAGACCCGGAGAGTTCTGCGCTTTAGTAGGCGAATCCGGCTGCGGAAAATCGATGACGGCGTTTTCTCTGCTGCGTCTTTTGCCGAGTACGGGCCGTGTCACATCAGGCGTCGTCACGGTTGACGGCACCGAGATTATGGGGCTGCCCGAGTCAATGATGCGTCATATTCGTTCCTCAAAGATCAGCCTGATTTTTCAGGAACCGGCGACGTCGCTGAACCCAGTTATGACGGTCGGCGATCAGATCGTAGAGACAATTGAACTGCATACGGCGCTTAGAGGCGCAAAGGCCCGCGCTAAGGCGCTTGAATGGCTGAAAAAAGTCGGCATTCCGGAGCCCGAGAGACGTATTGACTCTTTCCCGCATGAGCTTTCCGGCGGACAAAAGCAGCGCGTCATGATCGCGATCGCGCTGGCGGCGCAGCCGAAATACTTAATCGCGGACGAGCCGACGACCGCGCTTGATGTGACCATTCAGGCGCAGATTCTTGATCTCATTAAGAGCCTTCGCGATTCGGAAAACATTGGCGTTCTGCTGATCACGCATGATTTGACGGTAGTTGCTCAGGTGGCGGACCGTGTGGGTCTGATGTATGCCGGAGAGCTTGTGGAAGAGGCCAGCGCTCAGGATTTCTTCTCGAGCCCCTACCATCCGTACGCGCGCAATTTGCTCAAAGCACTCCCGGAAGGCAAAGATAAATCGCACCCGCTTCAGGCGATTCCCGGGATGGTGCCCCGCTTGAACCGAAAGTTTGTCGGATGCCGTTTTGCCGATCGCTGTACTGAAGCAAGAGCAGAGTGCAGGCGAGGCGACGTCCCTCTGACGGATTTCGGTACTCGGCGCGTTCGCTGTTTGTTTCCGATTAAATCGAAAGTAGAGCTTCCGAGAAGTGACGCCGCGGTGGAAAGCGCAGCGACGGAAGTGGGCGCTTTGCTGCAGGTGCGTGACTATAACGTTTGGTTTCCTACGCACGGCGGCTTCCTGCGCCGGCCGGATTATGTGAAAGCGGTTCAGGACGTATCTTTTGATGTGCTTCGGGGCCGCACCACCGCGCTGGTCGGAGAAAGCGGAAGCGGCAAGACGACTGTCGCGCGAGGCGTTCTGCAGCTGCTTCGCATCGCGGCGCATATCAACGGTTCGGCGCGGCTTGACGGCACCGAGCTCAGTGAGCTCAAAGGACAGGCGCTCTTAGAAGCAAGACGACGAATACAGGTGATTTTCCAAGACCCGTTCTCAAGTCTTAATCCGCGCATGCGCGTTAAAGAGATTCTTTTAGAGGGGCTCGAAAGTCTGAGACCGGGCACTTCAGCTTCAGAAGCGATCGATCGGGCGGAATCCGCAGTCAATCTCTGCGGTCTGCGTTCGGATTCACTTTACCGCTATCCGCATGAGTTTTCCGGCGGACAGCGTCAGCGTTTGGCGATTGCCCGGGCGCTTCTGGTGGAGCCGGAATTGCTGATTTGTGATGAGCCGACTTCTGCGCTTGACGTATCGGTACAGGCCCAGATTCTGAATTTGTTAAACGAGATCCAGAAAAACAGAGGGATTTCGTACCTTTTTATCACGCACAACTTCAGCGTGGTGCGTTACCTCGCCGATGACGTCATTGTGATGAAGGACGGACGTGTCGTTGAGTCTGGAACCGCGGCGGAGGTTTTAAATACGCCCAGAGAAGTCTATACGCAGAATCTTTTGAACGCGGTGCCGAATTTTGACGCGCTGCGCCAAAAGCTCGGAAAATAAAAAAGAGCCTTTCTTTTTTGCGTAAGAAAGGCTCTGATTGACTCAGCGACTAGATAAAGCGGCAGACGTGATCGACTGCGATATCGGAGAATCCGAGCGCTTCGGCTTTCGTCATCTTGCCGGAGGCGACCTCGACGACATCCTCGAGGATCCGCTCGCCCGCTTCGTTGATCGTTTCTTCGCCCTCCAAAATGCCCGAGACATCAATGTCCATGTTGTCTTTCATGCGTTTGGCGGTAATCGGGTTGGCGGTGACCTTGATGACCGGCGCTAAGGCGTGACCGGTCGGTGTGCCGCGGCCGGTGGTAAAGACAACCACGGTCGCGCCGCCCGCGATCATGCTGGTGACCGAAGAGATGTCATATCCCGGAGTGTCCATGATCAGAGCGCCTTTCTTAGTCGGGCGTGCCGCTTCGGCAAGCACTTCAACCACCGGTCGGGTTCCGCCTTTGTGGATGCAGCCGAGGCTCTTTTCTTCGATTGTGGAGAGCCCGCCCGCTTTATTGCCGGGGGTCGGCTGTCCGGTACGGCAGTCCTGGCCGGCAAGCGCGAGATGCTTCTCGTAATCCTCGCAGATGCGGATGATCTGATCATGAATCTCAGGCGTGGCGCCTCTTCTGGCAAGCACATGCTCGGCACCGATGAATTCGACCGTTTCGCTCATCATTGTGGTTGCGCCGAGATCAACAAGCCGATCGGCCATATTGCCGACCGCGGGGTTGGAGGCGATGCCGCTGGTCGCGTCGGATCCGCCGCATTCAATCGCGACGAAGAGATCCGAGACCGGACACTTGGTCCGCTGCATCTGACTGGCCTCGGCGACCATCTGACGCGCGGCTCGGACCGCCAAAGCGGCGGTTTCCACAGTGCCGCCTTCTTCCTGAATGCCAAAAGAGACAACCGGCTTATCGGTCAGAGCGCGGATTTTGTCTGCGATCTGGCGATGACCGACTGTTTCGCAGCCGAGACCGATGATAATCACGCCGTAAACATTCGCGTTGAGCGCGAAACCGGTGAGCACGCGCTGCGTGAGTTCGGTGTTGGCGGCAACGTCAGAGCAGCCGACGTTGATGATGACGTTTTTTGTACCGCGCACCTGAGAGGCGACAACGCGGCAGGTTTCGGAAGCGCAGGCGCAGGAAGGAAGAATCAGTACATGATTTCTCACGCCGACGGAACCGTCAGATCTTTTGTATCCTAAAAATTCCATCGTTATTCTCCTTTCTGAATGTATTCGTCGGCATAGGATCTCGGACAGCTTCTGATGTTCAGGTGGCTGACCATGGTGCCTTTGAGGATCTTTTGCGTGGCTTTGCCGATGACTTCTCCGTATTTCAGGATATCTTCTTCGGGTTCAATGTCGCGCAGTGCGATCTTGTTGCAGAAAGCGACGGCGCCGACCGCTGTGATTGAGCTGCGGCTGCCGTCGGAGTCGATGATTTCTACTTCATCGGCCGGCTTGACTTCGCTTGTGCAGACGGCGACATTGTCACTGGGATGAATGTGAAGCGCCTTGGGCATTTCGTCTCCTGTTGTTTAATTTTTCTCAGCCAATTATCTTAGTCCTACCGTCGGCAAACATTAATCCGTGATAACAGTTAGAGAGGTGATCCCTAAGGATTTGCGGAGTTTTTGAATTTCTCACGAAGCCGATCCTGAAGTCCGCCGGTGCGCTCGGTGACGCGGCTTAATGAGAGTTCAACAGAAGCGGGACTTCCAAAAATGAGACAGCTCTTTTTCGCGCGTGTAAAGCCGGTGTACAGAAGCTCCCGAGTGCAGAGAGAGACCGCACCGTTTTCGGGATCCTCAAGCTCCTTGTTAGTGATCGGCGGAAGAAATACCGCGACATCATCAAAACCGGAGCCTTGCGACTGATGGATGGTGATGCCGAAGGCTGTGTCGTATGAGGGAAGCAGCATCGCGGGATACAGTCTGTCGAGATCTCCGACATACGCGTACCAAGAAGGTTGGTCCTCGTTCTTGAACAAAATCGGGAGCAGAATGCAGACATCTCCGTTCGAGATGCCGCTCGGATCATTTTTACGGACAATGATGACTTTTCCGACGTAAAACTCGTCTTCGTTCCTGCAGTTCAGCTTTTTACGAAGCACCTGATCACAGAAGCGGTTCACAGCGTCTAAACTGAATGCGCCCCTGCGCTGAGCGCAGATGGGTCGGAAGCCGCTAAGACTGTTCCAGGCGACCTTTAAAGCATCATGCAGCGGCTGAGGCAGTTTTTGGGTGTCGGTTTCTTCCGCATCATCAAGCTTGATTGTGCTGAGTGTTTGACGAAGGGACTTGACCGCTGCAGCGTAGCCATTAATCTTTTCTTCCAGCCATTTTTTCGCGGTTGCGCTGAGCCCGCTTTCCTTATTCGGTTTGTCGTAGAAGAGTCCGACCGCGCCGAATGCTCCGTTTGTCTCCGCGCCTTCAAAGAGCGCTTCGAATTCATGCAGATCCGCGGTTTTGTTTTCCAGATTTAGAATATGTGTCGCGACTTTGTGGATGAGACTGTCTTTTTTAAAGCGTTTGCTTTCGGTGAGCTCGCAGCTGAAGCGGCTGAGCGGTCCGCTGCTGTCGGAGATATCGGCAAAAACAGAACCCGGGCCGACCGCCGCAAGCTGATGCTTATCTCCGAGCACGACCGTCTTAGTTGTGTGCGGATCGATGACGCTAAAGAGACTGTCCGCCAAATGTTCGTCCACCATGGAACCTTCGTCGATAATCAAAATCCGCGTTTCCAGAGGATTGGTCCGGGAAGGCCGTTCTCCGTTGGAAAGCGGTGTTCCGAGCAGTTTATGAATCGTCAGACTCTGAATTCGTTCTTCATCGGCGGCTTTTTTGACCAGCGGATAGAGATCGGGGCGCTCCTGCGCGGAGTAAATGACGGATTCATTCAGGCGGCTTTTAGCCTTTCCGGTCGGAGCGCAGAGTGTGACCGACGCTTCGGGGCAATTCTGAAGCGCGACCTCCAGAAAGCGAACGACTGAGGTGGTTTTACCGGTACCGGGGCCGCCGCAGATAACCGAGAAGTTGTTCTGAAGCGCAAGAGAAGCGGCTTGCCTCTGGCCGTCGTTCAGCTGGAACGCGCCCATTTCTTTTGCTTTTGCTTCCAAAGCGTCCAATTTATCGACGCAGGCGGCGCCGGAACTCGCTGCCTTTGCGAGTGCGGCGATATTTGCCGCCAAACGGCTCTCCCCGAAGAATGATCTGTGCGAATAAATGCGCACTTTACCGGGCTCCGAGCGGTCCGCAACGAAGAGACAGACGTTTCTCATCTGATACGGATGCGCGGTGTCCAGATCGGCGCCTTCGGCGATCAGTCCGGCGCTTTTAAGAATATCGATGCAGCGGAGCTTCTCATCGTCACTCTTCCATTCAAGGCAGAGACCGCCTTTGTTCTCGATCTCCGTCAGCTCCTGAAGAAGCACGGTGAGCGCGCCGCGCAGCTGCGGGTCGCTGCTGCCTGTTTTCGCTTCGGTCAGCCCGAGAATAATTTCCGTGAGGGCTTCATAGGAAGTATCCTGTTCGATCATGGGGCGCTTTCCTCCGCTCTTTTCTGAGCATACATTTCTAATACTTGGTCGCTGTAGCCGTTTTTAAAAAAGTCATCCAGACATTCGATAAGCGTTTCTGAGGACCGATCGATTTCAATGCCCTGAGCGGGCTTGTCTTTGCGAACGCCGCGCACAAAGAAGTACGCCGCTCCTCCGATGAGGCGGTATCCGCTGCTTGTTCCTGTTCGGCTTTCCAGAAGACGCTTAAACGCGACGAGATAAAGGATGTACTGCAGACGGTAGAGATTCTCGTCCATCTTTGCGCTGACCGCCTGCGGCGTGTAGTCCGAGGCTTTTGTACCGAGTCGGTTGGTTTTCCAGTCGATAATCCAGTACTTGCCGCCAACCTCGAATGCAAAGTCGATCGATCCGGTGAGATAGCCTTTCATATCAGCGTCTGAAAGGCTGAGTCCGCTTAATCTCGGTTCAAGCGTTTTAACGGTGCGTTCCAGAAGATGCGCGGTTAACGGGATGCGTCCGGGCTTGGGCGTATTCCCAACCGTGATTAAAAACCTCATTTCCGACATTCTGCGCTCGGGCCGATCGATGAGTTCTCTCAGGCAGAAATCTTTATTGTCTTTCAGAAACGGCACGGAAAGAATGTGATCAAGGACCAACTTCAGATCGGCATCCATTTTTTCTTTCAGCTCCTGCGGATCTTCAGTGTCGGCAGGGATTTTCTGTGTGATGTTGGACATTGACCTGTTGATGAGCTCCTCGGGGCTGTATTTGACCTTGGGCGGGAAAATTGTCTCCATCACTTTATGGAAATCCGTGCCGAATTCCGCCGCACCGCGATTCAGCTGCAGGGGCGCAAGAAGATCTCGATCCGGGTCGTCCTCTGCGGAGATTTCTTTTGCGGTTTTCTCGACAATCTCCTCCGGCTCGATGTCTTCTTCATCCGAGATCAGACGGCTGTGCGGAGTCTCCGAGTTTTTAACGAGTCTCGAGAAACTCGAAGTGCGCCACGCGGCAGAGGTTTTGGTGCAGCTGCCCGCTTCAAGATCATCCTGTGCGGCAGAAGCATACGGCGCCCCGGTCGGCACAGCGCTGCAAATATCAAGTTCTATGTTAAAAGGTTCATAAGCGTCGATGACCGCCTGAGAGCACGGTACGGACTTGCTGATGACATAGTCCTTGAGCGCACGTCGGACTTCGTCTTTGAGAGACTTTTGATCCAGAATAATTCGAAGATCATCAATCGCTTTTACGGCGCCCGCTCCTTTTTCGTTTCCGGTCAGCGCGGCGCTAAGATAGGCTTTTCCGCCGCTGCCTAGATGCATTCCTCCGCTTTTGGTCATGCGGCTGAAGAACGGAACAACAAGCCTTGCTGCAGCACGGGTCAGCGCGACATAGACAAGACGAACGCCTTCCTGCTTGTCTTCAAGCGGATTCGGTGCGGCTTCATCCAGAGAAAGAAGCAGCCCTTTGCCCGCGTTCGGATCGTTCGAGATCTTTTCTCGGAACGCGACCGTCTTTTGTGCCCCCGGACCGAACTGGCTTTCCGGCAGGTAGACTACCGGGTACTGCAGGCCTTTGCTGCCATGGATTGTCACGACTCTGACAACGTCGGAATCGGTTTCTTTGCGCTGAGTGAATTTGTTTTCGCTGTCCTCATCGACGTCAAGATTCGGTTCATCTATCCAGCGAATCAGTCCCTGAAGCGTATGAATTTGTTTGCTTGCTTCATGCAGCAGCTCAAAAAGATGCTGGTAATTGGTGAGGATGCGCTCCGGATCATCCTCAATGGGATAGTTGAGGATTCGATCTTCCGTTTTGCAGCGCTCGAATATGAGTGAGAGCGCCGCGGTGATTCCGTTTCGTTCATACACTTCCGCGGCTTGTTCAAGAAGCAGTTTGATCTCGATCGCGCTCTGCGTATCCGAAAGAATAGCGTTCAGAGAGTCTCCGACAACTCTTGTTGCGCGTACGGCGTTTAGGGTCCTGCGTTCCGCAGGATCCGACATGCCGAGAATCAGACTTCGGATTTCCGCGCATTCTTCAGACTCCATGACGCTCGAGCCGTCGCTTAAAGAAACCTTGATTCCGGCAGCCTTGAGCGCGGAAATGTAGTTGTCAGCGTGTGTGCGGTTTCTGACCAGTATGCAGATATCACTCGGACGAAGCGGTTTTCCTTTGTAGTACACATCGCCGCTCAGCATCTCTTTGATGTCCCGCGTGAGCAGAGATTTTTTGATTTCCCTAATTTCCTCGGCGCTGATATCGTTCCGTCCGCTTTCCACATTCGACCAAAAATCAAAAGAGGGGAGCGGCACGAAGGAGCCGTCCTCGTTTTTCTTCATGAGGGGCGGATTTTTGTAAGACGAATCAACCCTCGAAAATTGAATGGACTTATCGAGGAACGCCCCCGAGGAGCTCGGACTTGTCTTTCCGCCGATTAGGAAAAGCTCGTTGATCGCGATCACAATACCCGGCGTAGATCGATAGTTGGTCTTGAGTTCCTGCGTATTTGAAACGGCGGTTCTCGCTTTTACGTAGGTATCAAGATCGGCGTTTCTAAAGGAATAAATCGACTGTTTCGGATCGCCGACAAAAATTACCGGACGATCGGGATTATCTTTGTCCTTAATGAAGAGTGCCTCAAAGATGGAGTACTGAAGAGGATCCGTATCCTGAAACTCATCAATCAGCGCGGCCTGAAAGAGAGATCGAACTTCTTTGACAAAGTTTTTCGAGGCTTCGCTGCCGAGCGTGACGCGCTCCTCCATTTCCGTCAGCAGATCGTCAAAGGTATGGATGCGGTTTTGGCGCTTGTACTCTCTGAACCGCTGAGGCGCGGTATCTCTGAAAAGCGCCATAAAATCGCGGACGTTATCTTCGAGATCAAAGACAATGTCTTCTGTTCGACCTTGAATAAATTTCACCTGAGCACTAAGCGGCAGAGAGTGCGTCAGAAGGGAGATCTTTTCGATGAACGTATTCCAATCCGTGTTTTTCAAAAGATTGAGTACTTCGGCCTTGTTAAGACTCAGCAGAAGGGGCGGAATATACGTTCTCAGGAACATCTCAATCGCTTCTTTCTTCTGAGTCTGTCCGTCGCCAAGCCCGAAATCGTACCCGCCGTGCGAAGAGAACACGTAATCTCCGAGCATTTTTCGACAGAAGCTGTGAATCGTATAGATCGGCGCGTCGTCGATTGAAGTCAGAGCGTTGGAGAGCCGTTTGTAGACGCATTCCTGCAGATCAAGCCCGCTCTGATGCCATTTTTGAACGAGCTGGCAAAACGAGTCCGTGTCCTCTTTAACGGCCGTCGCAATGGCAGGCAGCTCATTTTTTATGAACTGATCTGCGTCAAAATTCGCTTGAGAAAGCTTTTCCGTCATGGTGGTGAGTGTCTCTCTCAGTCGGGATTTCAGCTCAAATGTCGCCGCTTTGGTGAAGGTGACCACCAGAATAGAACTGACCGGTATTTCGTTCTCAACTAAGAGACGGAGGATCAGAAGCATGAGCGAGTACGTTTTTCCCGTACCCGCGCTGGCTTCAATCAGCATCGGTCCTTTGAGTTCAGCATTGACCGCATCAAAATCTTTAGCCATAAATTTGATCTCCGGACGATGTTTCAATGAGTTTTTTCAAATCCTTGAGCAGCGTAAAGACGTCCATGGGGTCGTCTTTCGTTTTTCTCTTTGGAGGGTTAATGATGCTTAGGATTTTTGTTGAGATTCGAGAGCTTAGGTTCGCCGCCTCCCTTTGAACTTCCTGAGGGTATCCGCGCCAGATGCTCGTTGCTTCGCGATTGGAATCCGAGAGAGGATCGCCGATAAACCCGACAACATGAGTGAGCTGCAGATCGAATATCTTCAGAAAAACAGAAAGCAGAAGATCCGCGCCTGCGACAGGCCAAAAAACCTGGCAGGGACTCGGCTTTTTGACCTTCGATTTAGTGTCTTTAACGGGCAGACAAAGCGAGATGAGTGTGTAAGGGGCATCCAGCGCGGTCCAGATAATCTGCCGCAGGCGCTCGCGCTTCAGCTCGGAATGAGAAGCGGGAATAATGACGCGGATAAGTCCCTCAACCGGCACAGCTTCCGCTGCTCCGGGGAATTTAATTTCCGTTTCCTCTCCCTTGATCCGATAGAAGTCGGAAATGTCGTCCGAGAGGGTTTGGACAAAGCTCTTCAATGAGCTGATGTCTTCACGAAGCTCCTTTTTGAAGGGCCCTTGCGCCAGCGTCGGGAGAATGTTCCTTCTCCACTCATAAGCGCTGTGAAGTTCAAAGCAAAGGTCTTCCGCCGTGGTGTCGCGAACGCAGGGCATCCCAAAGTTCGGGTTGGCGTTTGTGATCAGAGATAAATCACTGATTCCTGCCCCCTTGTTCAGAAGCTCAACCACATTTTTGCGCACCTTTGAGAGCATAAGCTTGTCCGAGTCGTCGAAGAACAGCTCCGAGTGCTCCGCCGCTTGAAATTCATCGTTGAGGCTGAGCAGCTTGCTGACCCAGGCGTCAGGATTGTTGAGAAACTTGACGAATATGCTGACAGGGAGCTCTCTCTGCTTGGAAAGCAGAGGCGGAAGCAGATTAGGCGCAATACCGGTGTCCGCAAATAAAAAGTGCGTTCCTTTTCTGCTCTGATCCTCAATCGTCTGCAGAATGTCTTTTCTCGGGCTTCGCCAAAAGAGATTGTTTTCTCCTTTGCAGAAATTGCGTTCAGAGAAACGATTGAGCGGAATTTTGCTGGTGATTCCATTCCACAGCGCTTTGGCGTCATGACTTTTTCGGGCGTTGGAGATGAAATAACTCTTGAAGTTCTCAACAACAATGGAAGGATTATTTTCGCTTTGCGGTTTAGTTCCGGCGGTGTAGGAAATGATGAGGTTTTCACGCGCGGACATCAGCGTGTCAAAAAACACCGCGTTGTTGTCTTTTCTCGCATCTCGGTCCGCACGGCGCGGAACGGCTTTCATTAAATCGAACTCTTCAAAGCTCGGGGTTCCCGGAAAGCCGCTGAGCTCGTCAAAACCTAAGCATGCAATGACCTTAAAGGGAAGACCGCGCACCGAGCCGATCTGAGCGAACGTTAAAACACCGGTCCCCGTTTGCTTAATTTTCTCTCGGGAAAGTCCGCTGGAAATTTCGTTGAGTATGACGTCAAAAGAGACTGGTTCATTTTCGCCCAAGGACAGAACCAGGGCCTTGCATAATTTATCAAGCTGTTTATCCAGGCGGAATCGGTCGTTTTCATTGGTGCCCGCGATCAGAAGTTCGCTGATCTGCGTGAGTTTGGCGCGCCACTGATCGGCTTCAAGCATGAAATCGGATCCGGCAAGATCGTCACGAACTTTTCTGAGCGCAAGGCAGAATCGGCTGATGACTTTAAAAAGTCTTCCCGCCTCGTCGTTGGTTGTGTCAAAACCCTGAAGTTCGTCTCCGCGTATCGGCAGTACGCCTTGAAACGGCAGATCAAGACCGTCATCGGTGAGATAGCCCACAGTCAGTCGCTCAAGCGCCTCCTGCAGTGAGCAGTCGTCTTCTTCGAGGCCGAGATTTTCGCGATGGACCCTGTCGAAACTGATGCGGTAGCCTGCGGCGGTAAGCCAGTTTTTGATGACGGAGATATCTTCCAAGCCGAATCCGAAACTGTTTTGTACTGCTTCAAGTTCCAGACAGTTAAAGAAGCGATCGGCGCTGAAGTCGGAGTTGAGCAGCTCTCCGAGTCTGATAAAAGCGACCGCGGCTTGGTTGGTTTGGCCTTCGGACTGTCCGAGGATTTTGTAGGGTATGGAAATCGGCAGGTTGCTTCTCTTGGGAAGCAAAGTCATAACGCCTTCGATAATCGGGGCCGCGTCATCGATCTTCGGGAGCACGATCAGGATGTCCGAGAGTTTCAGATCTCGCGTCGGATCGGCAAGCCAGTTTTGAAGAATATCGACTGTCGCTTCGATCTCTCTCGTAAGAGACGGGGCTTTCAGAACCCGCAGCGAGACATCCTCGGGGTCGGGTTTGCTCGGCAGCAGCGTGCTGTCGAGTTTCAGCACCGAGTTCTGGAAGCGGTGCAGGAAGGAATCGTTCGGATAGGTCAGAAAGTACGCTTCAGTTTCCGTCTTCATGGATTCCGAAGGATCCGTTTCCGAAAACGGACGAAGTCCGTTTTCCGTGGTCAGGAAGTGACGCTTTGTTTGACTGACGGGCGCATTTTTACGTCTGTCGAGCTCTTCCTGCTCAGGCTCGCCTTCGGCTAAAGTGCTTTCTTCAGAAGTATGGATAAAGCTGTCGAGTCGGTCGATCGCAGCACGCGTACTCGCCGCGTTGGAGGTGAGATAAACGAGCGGAGCGGCGGCACTCGGTCTTTCCACGTTCTCTTCCGGATTCCAGTCAAAAAGATTGATCGGAAGCGATTCAAACCAGTACTCCGAGCTTGGATTCAGAAAGTAGATATCCACGTCGCGCTGAGCGGATTCCAGAGAGTAGGCCCGAATGATCGGCAGCATAATCGGCGCCAGAGTGAACGGCATAAAGAGATGGATGGAGCTGTGCGCGCTTTCCGCTTTAAAATTGCTCAGACCGTCGATTGTGTTTTCCAGCCAGGACAGAAAGTCGCCTTTTCTTTCTTTGCCATCCTTTGTTTGGCCGTGTTTCGCGCTGAGGACCAGATCCTGCCACAGGTGCTTCTGCCAGAGATAGTCGGGCTGCTCGATGAGTTTAGCCTGCTCATGCGGCTTGATGCGGATGGAGGAGCCGCCCTGTAATTTATTTTCTACTTCTTCGGTCCAGTCTTTGAGCCAATCAAATCGATACGAGCCGTACGTGACAAAGACATTGTTCACGTGACGGCTGAATTCCATGATGCCGCAGTCGTCGAGCCCCTTCAGATAATTGGTGAGCCGTTCTTCAGAAGGACGGCTTTGGTGTTGTCTCTCTTTGAGGAGTTTAAACAGCCGCCAGTCCATCTGATCGGATATGCCCTCTTTGGAGAGCGAAGAGGACAGCTTTTCGTAAAGCCAGCTCGCAATGTTGGTGACATTGATGCCGGGAACGACGCCGAAATGATCCGCGATGCTGCGCTCGAGCGAGTCGCCAACCAGTGGGCTCGGGGCAATGACGGGAATGGTTTCAAAGATTGAGGCTCCGCTGTTTCGCAGATCCTCAATTTCAAAATTTAGGCGTGTAAGCAGAATTCCCCGAAGAACTTCAAAGGAATTGGAATAATACGTACGGATCATCGGATCCTCCGAAGGTTAACTCTTGCGGGACGGTTGGCTCTCTCGTCGGTTACGCCCGATTTTTCGGCGGAACCCGAACGGTGAATGTATAGCAGTAGTCGCCGATCGCGTCGAGCTTGTAGCGCTCGCCCTTAATAAGAACGTAGTAGAGACCGTCCTTGACAACCAGGAATGTCGGGTGAACTGAGAAGCCTTCCCCGGAGGCGTACATCACAAAATCACGGCGGCTGTCTTCCACGGTTTTTCCGGGTGTCTGATAAAGACCGACTAAAAAGAATTCTCCGAAATAATCATTGGACACATCAACCTTGTCGTAGATGGAGACCGCTTCGATACTCTCGATGGTTTGAATCTGAAGTCCGACGAGCGTGTCCTTGGCAATTTTTCCGAGTTTCTCAGGAATTGCCTGAAAGTCTTCGCGTTTACCGATCACAATCAGCGCGACTGTCAGCTCTCCGTCATCGGACTCCACGTCGGTGGAGTAGCGCGGGAAGCACTGAACCTGACGCACGCCGACGCAGGTGAGTTTCATAACAAAGAGGAATTCCTCCGGATAATCAGCCTGCGCGGAGAAGTTCGGATGCATGGTGATTGAGGCTTGAGCCATATTATTCGGGCAGGCCGAGGCCTCAAGGTCTGAAACATCGTTCCAAGTCTGACGAGCCTCTTCTTCGAGTGCAGTGACGTTGTCACTGAAGTCGTAGGGTTTTTCAGCGCGTTCGAGACGCGATTTTCTTTCTTCTGAGTTGAGAATTGAGAAATGATTAGTCATCGAAAGAGAATCCTAGGTTGAAATTTCGTTTATCTATGCCAAAGTGCTGGTAAGCTTTTAAAGTGGCCACTCGGCCTCGGGGGGTTCTCTGAACAAAGCCTTCCTTAATGAGGTAGGGCTCCACCATATCCTGCAGTGTGTCGGACTCTTCGCCGACGGCAGACGCAAGGTTTTCGATTCCGACCGGACCGCCTTCGAACTTATCGATAATCGCCAGAAGGAACTGACAGTCAAGGCTGTCGAGTCCGATCGGGTCGACTTCAAGCATAGTAAGCGCGGCCTGAGCGATTTCTTTGGAGAGTCTGCCCTGATGTTTTACTTCGGAGTAATCGCGGATGCGCCGCAGCAGACGGTTGGCGATACGCGGTGTGCCGCGGGATCGGCGCGCGATTTCTTCGGCCGCGCCTTTATCGTCATCCATGTTCAGAAGACGCATGGAGCGCAGCACGATCGAGGTCAGATCTTCGGGTGAGTAGTACTGAAGCTGTGCACGGATTCCGAATCGATCCTGAAGAGGCTTGGTGAGGGCGCCGGCTCTCGTTGTCGCGCCGACCAAAGTGAAATGCGGCAGGTCGATCTTGATGGAGCGGGCAGCGGGGCCTTCACCGATCATGATGTCGAGCTTGAAATCTTCCAGAGCGGGATAAAGAATTTCTTCGACGACCGGGGAGAGGCGATGAATTTCATCGATAAAAAGGACATCGTGGGGCTCGAGACTTGTCAGCATGGCCGCCAAATCACCGGCCTTTTCCAATACAGGACCTGAGGTTTGACGAAGTTTGACGCCGAGCTCGTTGGCGATAATGTTCGCGAGCGTGGTTTTGCCCAGACCCGGAGGTCCGAACAGCAGCACGTGGTCAAGCGCTTCTCCTCGCTTGCGTGCGGCGGTAATGAACAAGTCTAGCTGTTCGCGAATGTTGTCCTGTCCCGCGTAATCCTTGAGACGCGTCGGCCGCAGGGCTTTATCGATTACTTCGTCCTTGCGCGTTTTATGTTCCGACAGGAGGTCTTTATCCGTAGTCATATGTGATTAACCTTTTTGCGCAAGCTGACGCAGACAGAGTCGAATTCCCTCGGAAGCATCCACGTCTGCGGGCACCTGTTTGGCGGCAAGACGAGCCTCTCGGTCGCTGAAGCCGAGCGCGGTGAGTGCCTGAATGATTTCGCTCTGAACGTTGGAGACGGGCGAGGAGACGGCGGTCACCAGCACTTTGTCCTTGAGTTCGAGCACCATGCGTTCTGCGGTCTTCTTGCCGATTCCGGGAATCTTGGTGAGCAGTCCGACTTCTCCGTTGGCGATCGCGTTCCCGATGTCTTCGGCAGACATGGAGGAAAGAACCGCAAGTGAAATGCGCGGACCGATGCCGCTCACCTTCATCAGCAGCTTAAAGACTTCTTTTTCCTGAGCGGTCAGAAAACCGTAAAGCAGCTGAGCGTCTTCACGCACGATCATAACCGTGGAGAGAAAAACCTCCTCTCCGATGTCGGGCAGGTTGTAAAAGGTTGACATCGGCACATCGATTTCGTAGCCGATACCGCCGCACTCCACAACAATCTGGGGCGGATTTTTCTGAAGAATTTTTCCTCTAACGGATGCAATCACTTTTCTTTTCCTTCGTAAAGCCGCGTCCATTCGTTTCTGGAGCGGCGGGAGCTGGAGCCGCGCCGAGCCGTGCCGGTTCCGCTGGAGCCGACTTTATTAGAAAGAGCAGGGACACGATCAAGCAGGATACTGGAGTTGGCGTAACAAATTGCCGCGGCAAGCGCGTCGGCTTGGTCCGAGGAAAGATCCTCTTCGATATGCAGGTGAAATTTAACGAGTTCCTGCACCTGATCTTTGGTGGCGGCGCCGTATCCGGTTACCGACTTTTTAATTTCACGTGTGCTGAATTCCCGACACGCCAGTCGGTGAACGGCGGCCGCCGTCATTGCCGCGCCTCTTGCGTGGGAAAGCAGCATACTGGACTGAGCGTTGGAGTTCAGAAATGTTTTTTCGATCGTGGAAACCATCGGTGAATAAAGCTCAATCAGTTTTCCGAGTTCGCTGAAAATATAACCGAGCCGCTCTGAAAGTTCTCCTTTAGGCGTCACGATGACGCCTGAGGCGACGTGTCTGAGCACGCCCGGAACATAATCCACAAAACCGTAGCCTGTGAAGTTCAGTCCCGGGTCGATACCCAGAATTCTTACCGCATGTACCGCCTTATCATCCACGTTTTAGAAGCCTCCCATACCGGGGAAGCGGCCTCCCAAGTTTCTGAAAGCGCGCATCATCTTGCCCATGCCGCCTTTTTTCATCATTTTCATCATTTCGCGGCTCTGTTCGAACTGTTTGAGCAGTTTATTGACTTCCTGCACGCTAGTGCCGGCGCCGGCCGCGATTCTGCGCTTGCGGCTTGCCTTGATGATTCCCGGCTTGCGTCTTTCATGCGGCGTCATTGAGTTGATGATGCCTTCGGTTCTGGCGATCTGTTTTTTAGCGGCTTCGTCATCGACCTGGCCTGCGGCCTGAGCGAACTGAGCCGGCAGTTTTTCGATCAGCGAGGAGAAGCTGCCCATGTTTTTAACCTGAGCGAGCTGATCCTTGAAGTCTTCCAGTGTGAAGGTGTCGCCCTTGCGCATTTTTTCAGCAAACTTCTGGGCTTTTTCCACGTCCACGTTCTTACGAACTTCGTCGACCAAGGAGACGATGTCGCCCATGCCGAGAATGCGTCCGGCCATGGCCTGCGGATCAAAGCGCTGGAAGCCGGTGAGTTTTTCGCCGACACCGATGAATTTGATAGGTTTTCCGGTGACCATGCGCACGGAGAGCGCGGCGCCGCCTCTGGAGTCGCCGTCAACCTTGGTGAGGATGACACCCGTGAGCGGAAGTTTCTCGCCAAACGCCTTAGCGGTGTTCACCGCATCCTGACCGACCATCGCGTCAACGACGAAGAATGTTTCAATCGGATGCAGGAAGTTTTCGAGTTCGGCCACTTCGTTCATCATCTGTTCATCGATGGCAAGGCGGCCGGCCGTATCGACAATCAGCACATCGTAAAAGTGCAGTTTGGCGTAATCGAGCGCTTTCTTTGCGATGTCGAGCGGTTTTTCGTCAGTCGAGCTTGGGAAGAAAGAGATACCGGCCTGTTCGGATACGGTTTTTAACTGTTCGATAGCGGCGGGACGGTATACGTCAGCGGAAACGGTCAGGACTTTTTTCTTCTTTTCTTCGGAGAGCCACTTGCCAAGTTTGCCTGCGGTGGTTGTCTTACCTGCGCCCTGCAGACCGGCTAAAAGAATCACGGCGGGCGGCTGAACGGATAAGTTGATCTCGCGGGCGGATTCCGGGTCTGAACCGCCGATGACCTGCGTCAGTTCGTCGTGAACGATTCCGACCAGAGCCTGTCCCGGAGTAAGGCTGGTTTGAACTTCCGTACCGAGGGCCTTTTCCTTGATTCGGGCAATCAAATCGCGTACGACA
Organism: Parasutterella muris; assembly: GCF_943193095.1. NCBI lineage: Bacteria > Pseudomonadati > Pseudomonadota > Betaproteobacteria > Burkholderiales > Sutterellaceae > Parasutterella > Parasutterella muris. The sequence goes on from NZ_CALPCV010000008.1 coordinate 79,752, forward strand.
GGAATAGCGACGTCGGCCTCAAGCAGGGCGATTCGGATTTCCCGAAGCATTTCCTGCATATTGGATTCAGTCAGGCGAGCCTGTCCGCGGATGGTTTTTACAACTTTACTGAGACGCTGAGTAAGAGAATCTAGCATTACATTAAGTCTTGTTAAAGAGTTAAGTCATACAATACTGAAAACAGATAATGAGTCGTACCTATGACACTAAATGCCATATTTTACGTTTTTGCGGCCTGCTTGTATTTAGCGGCTGCATTCGGAATTTACAAAACGTTGCAAGAGCCGTCGCCCGAGACAAAGATCTGGGTAAAACCGCTGATTACAGGCGGTCTGATGATCCAGACTTATCTCATCTACGAAGCGCTTTTCCTTCACGGAACCCCGCACTTCGGTTTAGCGCTGGCGCTGTCCGTCACACTGGGCACCTGTACGCTTCTGCTGCTTTTGGAAAGTTTCTTTTCTAAGATCGGTTCGATGCTGGTTTTTGTGCTTCCGCTCTCTGCGGTGAGCATGCTGCTTCCCCTGATTATGCCGGGGTCACCCTTGGGGCCGGAAACCTCCACGTTCGCTTTTCGCATGCATCTGCTGCTTGCGATTCTGGCCTATAGCGTCATGACCATGGCGGTTTTAGAGGCTTTGCTTTTAATGGCCGCGCACAAGCGCGTCCGCTCCAAGGCTTTTACGGAGCCGACTGAAGACGGCAAAGTCAGTATTCTGGACAACATGCCGAGCGTGATGAGTATGGAAAGTACGCTCTTTCGTTTGATCTGGGTCGGTTTTATTGTTCTGACGGCGGCGATTCTTTTCGGCGCGATTTTCTCCAATGAGCTCAGCGGTGAAGCTTTCCGTTTTGACCATAAGACTGTGACCACCTGCATGGCGTGGCTGATATTCGGGATTCTTTTGCTCGGTCATCATGTGTTCGGCTGGAGAGGTCGTTTTGCGGCCCGCTGGACGGTTATAGGATTTGTGGTGCTGATGATTTCCTATATTGGCGTCCGTCTTGTGCTTGAGATCGCACAGTAGGAGAAGTTCATGTTCAAGATTCTGTTTTTTGCTGCGATTGCGGCCGTTATTTATTTCGGCTGGCGTTCTGTTCGTATGAAGCAGATGGAGCTGGAGAAACGTCTGGATCAGCAGGAAAAGTCGGTTCAGAAAACCCAGCAGAGCGGAGAGCGCATGGTGCAGTGCGCCAATTGCGGAGTTTATGTTCCTGAATCGGAAGCGATCAGAATCGGCAGAGACTACTATTGCTGCCGCGAGCACGCTGAAGCCGGCAGGAGGCGTTAAGCATTATGAAAATTGACTCGGACGGCTGGTGTGATGAGGCCTGTATTCGTATTTCACCGCACTTTAACGAGCGCCCTCAGAATGAAAAAATCTCTCTAATTGTGATTCACAACATCAGCTTGCCGCGCGGTAAGTTTGGTACGGGCTATGTGGACGCTTTATTTCAGAACACTCTGGACTGTGAGGCGGATCCATCCTTTTCGGACTTGGAAGGGCTGCACGTTTCCTCGCATTTTTTTATTGACCGCAAGGGACAGCTCTTTCAGTATGTCTCCTGCTTGGATCGGGCGTGGCACGCCGGAGTTTCGAGATTTGCCGGGCGGGAAGGGTGCAATGATTTTTCGATCGGCATTGAGCTTGAAGGAACCGACGATATTGCGTACACGGACGAACAGTATCAGATGCTTGCGCTTCTGACGGATACGCTTGCGGACACTTATCCGATTACCGATATTACCGGTCACGCCAACATCGCACCGCAGCGCAAGACGGATCCGGGCGCTTCGTTTGATTGGATAAAATTTGAACGTCTTTGTAAAACGGGAAAACTGATTAGTTATCCGTTCGTTTAGACTAATAAGTTAAATACTGAAACACGACTACTAGGGAAAGGTCTATTAACTGTGGCTGGCACATTTCTTTTTACATTAAAACTTCTGTGCTCTGTTTTCGGCAGCCTGCTTCTGCTGAGAGCGTATCTGCGCTATCTCGGAATTCCCGGGAACGATCCGCTCGTGTCGTTTGCTCATTCTCTGACGCAATGGGCGGTTGAGCCGGCATCCAAGTTCATTAAGCGCACCCGCAATATTGAATGGCCGTCAATTTTTGTCTGCTATTTGGTCGCGGTGATTTATCAGTTTTTCCACTGGCTGATGGGTTCCGGCCACGGCGGTGTTTGGCCGTTTGTATTTGGTTCTGCGGTTTTAGTCGTTTATTGGGCGATTGAGCTGGCGATGTGGGCGACGGTGCTCTTTTGTATTTTTTCTTGGGTTAATCAGGCTTCGGCCAACTATCGTACGCTGAGTTATCTCTGTTATCCGATTCTTGCGCCGTTTAAGAAAGTGATTCCGGTTTGGCGCAACATTGATTTTTCCGGGGTCGCATTTATTATTCTCGCCAACATTGTTTTAGCGCTGATTACGCCGCTGACCTAATTTTTAGCATCACACAATATGGAGCTGTCAGAGCTTGGGAAGATTCCGGGCTCATGACAGCTTTCTTTTTGTCTGATAGTGAGTACGTACTGACTCACGACGGCGACGTGAAATCAGGCGCATCTCAAATGGTGAGCGTTCGAACACTTGAAAACACGTGCAGGATGTCGCAAAAAATTGGCAAAAAATTTGTGCATCTGAACAATTCGCTTGATTGGATTCTCAATGGTTCGAACGATGAAAATACGGAGTTTGACGATCTGCTGTCTTTATAAAAAGTCTTGTGTCGCAAGGATTGTGCTGCATCCGAGGCTCAACTTCCAAATCCAGATGCGCCTCAAACGGTGAGCGTTCGAATGCTTGAGAACACGTACCGAGATGCCGCATAAGGCGGCAAATACACAGAACAAATAAAAACCGCCGAGGCCGATAAGCCGCGGCGGTGAACCGCTCAATTATGAGTTACTGCTGATTCTGCGCTTGTGCAGAGGCATTTATTCTGTTTTCTTCTCCGAAAACGCGGAAAGCTTCGACGGCAAGCGCTGCGGAAAGAACGGCCAGAACAGTGGAAACTCCGACGATCAACCAGTTTTTACCAAGGTTGGCGTAAATGAGTTGGCCGAGCGAGCAGAAAGTGACCGCAAACATGAAATACATCGGAATTGTGATCATGAGGTGGTTGCGCTTGGATTTCTTTAACCAAGCGGCAATTGCGAGCAGCGCAAGAGCGGCAAGCATTTGGTTTGCGGTACCAAAGATCGGCCAAATGGTCAGGTAAGAACCGGTCGACATGATCCAGGCAAGCGCGATGGTGATGCCGGTCGCGACATAACGGTTGGAAACAGCTTTACCAAGCGGAGAGTTCGCTCCGGCTTTGGTTGTGACCATTTCCTGGAAAATGAAGCGGCCAAGTCGTGTCGCAGTATCCAGAGTGGTCAGCGCAAAGGCGGAAATGGTCAGAGCGACAAACTCCTTGGAGAGATTGAAGTCCAGACCAATCGCAGTCATGAAGGTGGCAGTACCCTGAGAGAAGGCGTTGACAGGGCCGCCGTTTTTAAGCAGTTCGGGCAGCTTGTCAGCCGAAACATAAGCGACGGAAATAATCGCGCAGATGGCGAGCAGACCTTCAATTAGCATCGAACCGTAGCCGATGAGCTTGGCGTTGCGTTCATTGTCGAGCTGCTTGGAGCTGGTTCCGGAACTGACCAGAGAGTGGAAGCCGGAAATAGCGCCGCATGCGACAGTGACAAAAAGAACCGGGAAGAGCCACTGTCCGCCGCCTAAATCAAATCCGACAAAAGGAGAAATTTCCATTTCAGGCTGATACAGACAGATACCGATAAACGCGGCGGCAATCATGATGTAAAGCAGGAAGGAATTCAGATAGTCGCGCGGCTGCAGAAGAATCCAAACCGGAGCGATGGACGCAACAAAAATATAGCCCATCATCAGAAGCAGCCACACGTCCTTTGAAAGCGTGATCGGGAAAATGTGACCCAGCCAAAAAGCGGCGGCCATACCGATGAGACCAATGACAGTGCCGACGGCAAGAGACATGCCGGAGCGATAAACGAGCAGGCCGAATGCAACGGCTAAGACAATAAAGAGCAGAGATGATGATCCGGCGCCGGGGTTGGCGACAAAAGTCGCAGCAACAATGTTGGCAAAAGCCGCAATAATGACCAGAAGCGTCACCCATGCAAAAATTGCGAACAGAAGTTTTGCGCGTTCACCGATGTTCGAGTCAATAATCTGACCGATACTCTGTCCTTTATGACGCAAAGAGGCAACGAGAGAGCCGTAATCGTGGACGCCGCCGAAGAAAATGCTTCCGACAATAATCCAGAGTGTGACTGGGACCCAGCCGAAAACCGCTGCGGTAATGGGGCCGACAATTGGGCCCGCGCCGGCGATTGAGGAGAAGTGGTGGCCGAGCAGTACCGCAGGCCGTGTAGGAAGATAGTCAATCCCGTCCTTTTCTGTTTCGGCAGGAGTTTTCCTGCTGGGGTCTACGCCCCACTGTTTGGCCAGCCATGAGCCGTAAGTGAGATAAGCGATTAAAAAGATAACCGCTGACCCCAATAAAATGGTAACGCCATTCATTTATGCACCTTAGAATTGTTCGTCAGTTGAATTAGAGAAGTCATGAAAGAACGAAATTTTTCTTGATCTTCTTTCCAAAGGGATTTGAGTAAATATCTCCTTTGGAGAGATCGATCAAAATAATCGCAAGATCGGCTCATCCGCGAAGCGTGAACCAAAAGTCCTTGTGATATTTCGTTTTTTCAAGCTTACGGATTACTTCGGTCGGAATCTCTTTTTCAGAGATAAGAGTCGCCGTAAAAATAGAGGACATGTGTGATTCGTCCGCCGGAAGTCTGTCAATCAGTCTTTTGAACCGATTGAAACAGGTTTGAATGTCTTCTTCACGGATTCCGTCTGGGAAGACTTCAAGCCCGACATATTCATCATTGTTGATCGTATACAGCGAAACGCTTTTGGCTAGAAAATATTTCTGCGAGGTTCGATTGTGTTCAGCCCATACCGCCAACGATGAGAGCTCATCCGATGGCGGCTGCTTAAAATCAAACGACGCGGTCAGTCTCTGTTCCATAAGGCTGACGTATTCTGAAGCGTTCATTGCATCTCGCGGTATTACAGATGAATTTATTTTATCTTCAGGAAAAATTCATAAAGCGGTTTCTCTCTAGATATTTCCCTGATAAAAAGTGAGTCGGCTGCTCGTATGGATACCCTTGAGCGGGCGGCGGTTCGTAGATTGGAGACACTGGAAGACAAAGCTTGCGCAGAGTGGCAGAAGATCCGTCGGCAGAGCGCTGCAGAATATTTTCGATTCAGTCACAAGCTCAAAACGGGCTTCGCAATTGAAAGGAAAGAGCAAAAAGGCTTCGTGCGCAAAAACGCCGCGGAAAAAGAAAAACGCCGTCAAAAAACGGCGTTTCGAGAATTCTGGCTCCCCGAGTTGGACTTGAACCAACGACCTGCGGATTAACAGTCCGTCGCTCTACCGACTGAGCTATCGGGGAATCGCACGGAGCCTTGCGGCACCGGAAATAAAACCGCTTTCGCGGCCTGAGTATGGCTCCCCGAGTTGGACTTGAACCAACGACCTGCGGATTAACAGTCCGTCGCTCTACCGACTGAGCTATCGGGGAATCGCACGGAGCCTTGCGGCACCGGAAATAAAACCGCTTTCGCGGCCTGAGTATGGCTCCCCGAGTTGGACTTGAACCAACGACCTGCGGATTAACAGTCCGTCGCTCTACCGACTGAGCTATCGGGGAA